>JBJOQZ010000019.1:0-14712 GCA_046049705.1 Candidatus Parcubacteria bacterium
CTTATTCCGAAGTTACGGCTGCTTTTTTGCCGAGTTCCTTGAAGACCTCTCACCCGTTCGCCTTGGTCTACTCGACCTGATCACCTGTGTCGGTTTGCGGTACAGTTTTCGTATAGATAAGCTTAGAAAATTTTCTTGGAAGCGTGCTTTGTACACTTATCAGGAGACGAATCCCCCACATCGCCGCTCCAATTGGAATCGGTATTAAAACCAGTCTGCGGATTTACCTACAGAACTTCCTTGAGGCACGGGCCACCATCCAATAGGTGGCTGTACATACTACCCTTCGTCCTTCCATCGCTCTATACGAAAGTCATGGAATATTAACCATGTGTCCATCGGGTTCGGTTCTCACCATCCCCTTAGGCCTGACTAACCCTTCGCTGATTGTCATAGCGAAGGAAACCTTGATCTTTCGGCGTCGAGGGTTTTCACCTCGATTGTGGTTACTTGTGCCAACATTCTTACTTCTTGACGCTCCAGCATGGCTCACGCCTTTGCCTTCAACGCAGACAAGAATACTCTCCTACCGCGTAAAATGTCCGAAGACAAATCACACCCTCAGTTTCGGTACTATGCTTTAGCCCCGATTATCTGTGGCGCGGAATCTCTCGATGAGTGAGCTGTTACGCTATCTTTCAAGGGTTGCTGCTTCTAAGCAAACCTCCTCATTGTCAAAGAAATTCCACCACCTTAGTTTGCACTTAGCATAGATTTAGGGACCTTAAATTGAGATCAAGGGCTGTTTCCCTTTTGACGAGTGGAGCTTCGCCCCCACCGTCTAACTGCCATGTTATTAATCTCTGGTATTCGGAGTTTGATAGGACTCGCGAGATTTCTCCCTGTCGAGTCCTTCCAGTGCTCTACCCCCAGAGGGAACACATGACGCTAACCCAAAAGCTATTTCGGAGAGAACCAGCTATTACCAAGCTCGATTAGCTTTTCACTTCTTACCACAAGTCATCCGAAGGAGTTGAACGACCAACCGGTTCGGGCCTCCATAGTTCTTTCGAACTACTTCACCCTGCTCATGGTAAGCTCGCTTTGGCTTCGGGTCTAATGCATACTACAATCGCGCTATTCACACTCGGTTTCCCTATGGCTCCACCCTCGCGGGCTTAGCCGAGCAGTTTGCATTAACTCGTTGGCTCATTCTTCAATAGGCACGCCGTGACGGACCCCACGCTAAGTACGATCAAATATATTGCTATAAATTTTCATACTTAGCGTGGGACCCGCTCCGACTCCTTGTAGGCATATGGTTTCAGGTCTATTTCACTGTCCTCACCGGACTTCTTTTCACCTTTCCCTCACGGTACTAGTTCACTATCGGTCATAACACATATTTAGCCTTAGCAGTTAGTTCTGCTGGATTCCCCCGAGCCATTCGTGTCTCGAGGTACTCAAGAGTAAGGACAAGAGATACTTCATTTTCATTTACAGGGCTATCACCTCCTTGGGCTGAACTTTCCAGTTCATTCAATTAATGAAGTATTTTGTAACTCTTTGAACATAAATGTCCGGTCCCTATCTTACAACCCCAAGCTATCCAATAGAGCAAAGTAATCTGTAACTTGCGTTACATCATACCGTGCTCCATAGGAAAGCTTGGTTTGGGCTCTTCCCTTTTCGCTCGCCGCTACTTAGAGAATTGTGCACTTACGTGCTTGTTTTCTTTTCCTCTGGGTACTAGAATGTTTTACTTCCCCAGGTGCGCATCTAGATAAAACTAGACAAGGGCTCATGTCCCTTAGGTTTCCCCATTCAGAAATCTCCGGATCAAAGGTTGCTAGACACCTCCCCGAAGCGTATCGCCGTCATGCTGCGTCTTTCATCGCTGTGTTATGCCAAGGCATCCACCATATGCCCTTATATCTCCCATTAGGAAATATAAAGACCACAATCACTTTTATTTGTTACCTGCTCACCATGTCACTTGAGAAGACATGGTGGCTATTGTTAGATGTAGTAAGTCGTACCCGGTTAGATACAATGTTTACTACTTGGCTTCTCGCCCAATCTAACAACTCCACCTCTAACAAAAGACCCAGAAAAAAATTGAAAATGTACAGCTGAATAAATTCAACTGTACAGAAACAAAGTTCTGAAAGTTAGGATGGAATGAAGTTGTCAAATGACTCCTGATTTCTGAATTTCTACGAAGTAAGATGCTGTTTTCTCTTAACGAGAAGACCGCTCTTTTTCAGAGCGGTCTTCTTAAATATGCCGTTGAAGGCCTTTTAAGATGTCGCTCTAAAAAATGTCTTACTTCGCATATCTATACTGTGTAGTGGCTATTATACGCATAACATTAACCTTGTCAAATTCTTTGTTTAGTAAATAGACCTTATTATTAGCCATACAATTTAATGCATTTAAAGCCATCTTTAAAATATACGATTGGGAGTATAAAAGTGCTTTAAAAATAAAGAAAAATGGGGCACGATGCCCCATTTTTCTTTATTTTTACAATCTATAACTGACCCAACTATACCTAAGCGTTATTTCCAGGATAATTCTTCTCTGAAAAATCATGTGCCACCTTCTCAATGACTCGAGAAGCGAAATCACGACCTCCGAGACCAAATGCCAGCCCGAAAGAGACTGCAAGTGCTATGACGACTCCTGTAAACAAAGTGTTTACTAGAGATGCAGCAATACCAAGTTGAACCAATGCCGCAAGGATAGCAAAGACGATAACCGCCCATTTTGTGAGGCGACCGAGCCCTTTAGCTTGTTTAACATGAGCGGCTGCAGCAGTTGCCACTACCACTTTTTGCAATGCATCTGCAACGACGGCAGCTACAAGTAGAATAAGTACAGCAATAACTACCTGTGGAAGATAGTCAATTACAATCGCTTGCATGAAGACTGTAACAGATGAAAGTCCGAGTACATCGAAGGCTGCGATAAGGAAGAGGACGATTACAAACCACTTCACTACCCCACCGACAAATGCACCAGTATTGAGATTGATCCCTCCTCTTTTGAGAGTTTTCTCAAGACCAATTTGGCGCATAGCATGATCGACTTTGACTGTATGAAATACTTTCTCTACAATTTTGCCGAGCAATGTTCCTGCGGCCCAACCTGCAACAAAAATAATAATTGAAAACAGGAGTTGTAAACCAAATTGTACGAAAGCTGGCCCTACTCCTATATATGCATTATTCAATGCGTCTCCCCATATTTGAAACATATATGTAATTGATAATTGATAATTGATAATCGAGACACAATTACATTATACCATTTAGAAAAATGGGTTACACTCTAAAAAGATGATATTCCAATACGAGGTTATCTCGCCCCAGAAAGGGCAAACTAAAACATGCCAATTCTATCTAGGACAATTTCATGTGGGTAATCCAAGACATCTCGAATCAATCTGTCTCCTACCCCAAGTCGATATTTGAAATCAGCGGCATCGAGTGCACAATATCGAATCTCACGTCCAACTTCTGCTTCAATATTTTTAATTACTGTATCAAGACTATTTGTCTTAATATTTTCAGCTACGATAAGCATATCGAGACGGCCTTCCCAAATCTCTTTAAAGAGCCCTGTCAGGATCAGTACTTTTACCCTACCCGCCTTTGATATCTTTTTCAAAATTTCAGTCCGATTCAACAAACTTGTTTCGAGGAGTAATCGCTGGAATTCAGCAAGGAATGGAAACTTTTCATTGAGTAACCATGCATTTTTATTATTTGCTTTCTTTGCTTTACGAATCAATTTGACATTATAGAGAAAAGCTAATTCACTCTTCAATTTATTGCTTGATACTTTTGAGCGTGCAGATACCTCTTGATGTGTAAATGATACATGTGGATTAAATAGAAAGAGACGCATCAATTTGACACGTGAGCTGCCACCAAGGAGTTTTTCGAGGATGTTCTTCATACCCATATATTTTACCATATATACACATCATGCCGCCACCCTTTCGGGTGGCGGCATGATTAGCTTTTTTTAGCTCTGTGTCAGGATTGAATATACTATCACCTTAACAGTCCCTAGGACTGATATGGCTTATTTCAATTCAACCTTAGCACCAGCTTCTTCGAGTTGCTTCTTAAGAGCTTCAGCATCTTCTTTCTTAACACCTTCCTTCAATACTGCAGGAGCGGCATCAACAAGATCCTTAGCTTCCTTAAGACCAAGACCGAGAACTTCCTTCACTACCTTGATTACAGCGATCTTCTGTGCACCAGCATCAGCTAGGTTAACAGTGAAAGTTGATTTTTCTTCAGCAGCAGGACCAGCGGCAGCAGGACCAGCAACTGCAACAGCAGCAGCTGAAACACCAAACTTCTTTTCTAGGAATTTCACGAGCTCATGGAGTTCGAGAACTGACATTTTTTCGATTGCATCTACTACAGCTTTAAATTGAGCTGGAGTTTCAACAACTTCAGTTGCTTCTACTGCAACGTTTGTATTTTCTTCTGACATAAATATATTGTTAATTATTGATTAAATAAATTGAAAGGACGAGAGATTATGCAGATTGTCGCTTGTCTGCGATTGCATTGAGCGCCACCACAAATCCTTGAATTGGAGAATTGATGATATTGACGAACTGTGCGTACAACGTCTTTCGGTCTGGAATCGTAGCAATTGATTCCATATCTGACTTATTCTTGTATGTACCTTCAAAGATACCTCCAAGAATCGAAATACGTCCGTCAAGACTCTTTTGGAATGCATGAATTTCTCTTGCAGATGCCAATAGGTCTTCACTGTACACAAGTGCCACTTCACCGTTTAGTTCTGGAAGTTCGCCTGAAATCCCAGCCTTATCCAATGCAAGTTTTGCGAGTGTTTTTTTCGCTACATAAAACCCTACACCTTGACCTCGTAATTGCTTTCGCACATTCGTCATTTCAAGAACAGTTACTTTGTGAAAATTCACAAAAGTGACTGATTTTGAGGATGAGAGAATTTGTGCAACATGTGCAACTATTTCTTGTTTTTTTGCTTTTGTAATTGCCATATGTGTATTGGTTTGAAAGGCATGAAAAAAGCCGACTAGACTGATATCACTGCGAGCAATGAGTATAGTCCGATCGGCTATTCAAAGGAGAGAGTTGCCAGTTATGGAAATACAGCTTTTTAGCTATTTTTCCCTTACTGACGACTTCTACATAGGGCTTATTTGGTGCCTATGGTCTTTGAAGCCTTTCAGTTAGAGATACTACCATATCTTTCTGAAAATTCAAGCATATGAGCATTGAGGCGGGCAAAGAATATAAAAAGGTCTTTTACTTCACGAAGATAGACCTCAGTCTGTGATTTTCGAGTCTGCACTTTATACATCGGTAGCAGGTTAAATGGAAAGATTGATACATTCTTTGCAGTACTGAGAATGGAAGTATACCCTATCCCCAGTTCGCTCAATCTCTGCTCTGCAGATAAGCTCACTTCAAATATTTGCTGTAGATATTTTGATTGTTTAGTATTTAGACAATTTCCTCGGGACATCTCTTGTTGCAAAGCTTGAAATATTTTTTTGATATTGGAATATTCTTTTTGATACTTATTTTTTAAAGATATATTTTGTATTTGATCAAAAACAATCGGCACGGTTCCTATGTACTCCACTAAGGGTTGTATGTATGTCCTGCACGCAGCAATGTGCTCAAGCGGAGTTGTTGTCGCGGTAGACATCGTCGTCGTGCCTGATTGGGTATTTTCTCCAGTAGATATAGGTGGCTCTGCATGATATATCGTACTCCCTATGGTTACTGTCTGACTTGAAGTATCAACATATCCTGTTGAGCCAGCTGGGATGATGATATTTTTAAATACCACATGTTGGACATTTTGTATTTCAGTTTTCGCCGCAGATTCATTTGTATATATAACTGGATGTTCACTCACAGTATACGAAAACGATGATCGTACATGCGCACTGCTTGATACCGTAATTATGTCCGGTACAGTCAGTGATGTGACAATAGTCTGATCCCCCATCAAATCAACACTACTCCCTGGTATATCATCTATAATCTTAATTTGCCCATTATCGATTATTTTGCCAGTTGTTTTTTGTAGAGACTTAAATCCACCAAGCATATCTTTATCTAGAATGATTTGATATATCTTGCTTCGGTGATCTTTTTGGCGCTCTATATCTATAATATACGGTGTATTTACAGCAACTACACCCGAAACTAAAATCTGATTGATAATTTTCAACAAATCTTTTGATTCTAGGATATTTACATGTTTAATATTTGTCTTTTTAGATATATTGAGTGATTCGAGATTAAATAATACTTTATAACCAAGTCGATTAGATATCGCATCTAGGATAACTGTCCCATCGCCATCTATTGAATATGTCGGAATGGCACTCACAGTCTTCTTCGGACAAATAATCGTGCAGATATTTGCATCGTACTTCATACCTGCGAGTGTCGGAATACCCACTCCTGCGATTGACCATATACGATACGTGCTATTGAGAGATGTAAATTCAGATTGCCATGTGGCTGATTGTGATACGTACTGACCTTTGAGTTTATCATCTTCAGATTTCAGCATATAAGGTCTTCCTATCACATCTCCAGTGTTTTTTATCTGTAGTATAGATCGTGCCCCCTCTTGACCTCTTGGAGGGATAAGTGACAATTCCTTAACCTTCTCTGAAAACCAATTGTATATAGCGGAAATTGAGGCTGGTAATCCAACCGCATACTTTTCCTTCAAAAATATCAAATCAATTGCTCTAGCATATGCCTGTATAGGGAGAAGATGATAGATACTTGGCATATATTGAACAAAGCTGGCCATGGTCGCAGAAGTCAATACTATACCTTTAAGAATTTGCAGGTCATATCCATGGAGCAAAGCAAAAAGTGCAGAAGGTGCGCCCGTTTCAGGAACCGCCACAAGGACTACTTTATCGATGAGGTAATCTTTGTGCTGTTGTTTTAGTTTTTTGAGAAGTTCTTTTGTGACCAAGCCTCCATAACTATGAGCCACAATAGATACTTTTCCAGAATACGACTCAGCAGCAAGTGTTTCGACTTGAATTATAAGATCATTTGTGACTATATCTTGTGGCGACTTTCTCCAATCATATCCATATTGAGCTAATTCATATATCACACCTCCCTCTTTCATCTTTTGTATCTCTTGTAAAAAAGTGGTGTATATGGAATATACCGGAACTCCAGCAATACGAAGTTCTGACATAATATCTTTTGCAAATACTTTTTTAGTTGCAGTACCTCCAACAGACATCTTGAGATAATTGATATGTGTACTACTAGATGGATCCCAGACTTTAAATTTTGATTGACCAGATATATCGGTATACAGTCTAGTGGCCTGAAGACCAGGGAAAAATAAAACCGATGAGCAACAGGGCTCATATGTGAAGCGTATATTTGAAATACCTCCATTGAAGACAGACTGCGTCTGATCCGAACAAATACTTTCATTTACATTACCATTTGCAAAACTTTGATTAAAGATAGCGAACCATCTATTACAAGAAGTGAGAATAGTCTTATCTATAAAAAGAGTACTGGAAGAAAATATATTAAATACCGTATCTGATACTTGTGATGTGATCTTTGTGTACACAAAGGTACTTGATGCATTATTAAATGTTTCAATGAGGGCTGGTCTATTTTGAATATATGCATCTGGAACCCTACTTACAATAGCACTATGTGATACCTCTAGCTGAGTATGATCATATACAGATATAATTGGCAGCATATGCTCAGCAGGCTCTAATCTGGTATCTTCAATTTGATTATTCGAAATAGAAATATCTGCCCTTCGATACCCTTCAAGAAATAAATTGCCCTGAAACTTGATATTGATTGCAATTAGATTACCGCCATCAATTTGAAATGCGTACGTATTTGAATCCGAATTGATTATGACAATATCTGAAGACGAACCAGAGACCGCTGATTGCTGATAACTTGGCTGTCTAGAATCTAGTTGAACACCCTTCTGTTCTAGGCCAATAAATATATTTCCTTTAGCATATATAGACCCATATGGCCCAAAATACACTTTTGATCCGAGAGGTATGTGCAGAGTGTCGTCGGCCCGTACATATACTTGTGAGTTGATAAAGATAGTTCCGTCTGTCTCTGGTAGGTACATATCTGCTGCCTGAACAATAGTTGGTGCACCAAATATGAAAAGTGCAGATAATACTATTGTTATATATAAAATAAATCTCATGCAAAGATGATTACATCTGAAGCATGAAATTTTGATAAAGAAAAACCTACATAAAAATGCAGACAAAACAAAAACACCCCGTGAGGGGTGTTTTTGTTTACTTAACTTCTACTAGCCGAAGCTAGAAAGTCTTGCAATCTGCAAATTATTATTTGCTGAAAGCAGCACCGTTCAAAGTCTTGTAGTCTTCGAATCCGTAAAGTTGTGTTACAGCGTTTCCTGCAACTGACCATGCAATTGACTTAACAAAAGCATAGTATGTACCACTTGATGGAACAGAAGCGTTGAACAATGTAGCTGTAGCTACAAGCTTAGTAGCTGAGTTTTCAGACAAAGTAGTCTGACCACCAGCAGCTGAAACCTGAGCAGTTACAGTTGTACTTGCAGTTTCAGTACCAAGTCGAGCAGCATTAGCAAATACAACCTGTACTGTAGGAATTGCCATTGTTCCACCCTTAGGTGTTGTGTTGAGTTCGAATACAGCAGTCATGCTTGTGTTTGAACCGTTAGCATTTGATCCTGAAGTCACAATTGTAGGTGTAGTTGCGATAGCAAATTCAGCAGCAGATGCGTACACGTAATGTGTAGCACCTGTTACTGAACCTGAAGCACCTGCCACAGTAGTACCATTTGGCTTTTCATAGTCAAATGATGCAACTGAAACTACAACTGTTGAGTTGTTAGTAGCTGAAGCTGAGAAGTTACCCTTAACTACGAAAGTCTTTGTAGTATCTCGTGTAAGAGCAACATTCAAGTTATCGATAGCAACTGAGTTTCCAGTGATTGATCGTGAACCAACCATAGTTGATCCATCCCAAAGTTCAACTGAAGTCAATGAGTTACTTGTAGTTGTTGAAACTGACAAAGTAACCTTAGTGAGTTTAGAGTCACCAGTAGTTGACTTAGCGTTGAATCGAGTTAGGTCAATTCGCTCTGGAGTTGTCAAAGTTGTAGAAGAAGCGTAAATGTTCTTTGATCGAATTTCTTGATCAGCAACAGATACAGTAACTACAGCGTCACCAGGCTTCTTGAATGTATGGTTCTTTGTAAGACCATCCAATGAGTAGAAGCTGTTTACACCGTTTCCAGAAACTGTTCGCATAGATGATGTATTGTAACCATCGATGATAACTGTTCGTGAAGCGTCAATGTAGTTTGTTGAGAAACTGAAAGTCAAGAACTTAGTAGCGTCCTTAGGAACTACATAGTTAAGACCAGAAAGTCGAACGTAGTATACAGAGTTTGAATCCTTTGTGAAAGTTGAAGAGTTCACAGGGATTGTAGCAACTACATTTGATCCATCCCATACCTTGATAGTATTGATGAAGTTTCCAGGGTTCTCGAATCCATTGTTGTTAACTGAAACCTGAAGGTCTACAGTTTGTACAGCAACGTCAGCAAGTCGAGCCTTGAGTTCAAGACCGTATACTGGAACATCGTTTTGTGTCTGCACGTTAGCATTGTCAGCAGGAGCTGCAGCAAGTCGTACATCGAGAGTACCTTCAACACCAGTATTTACCATACCAGGAGTTGTAGGAGTAACTGGAGTACCAGGTACTACAGGAGTAGCAACCGCATCTGCCATTACAGCGGCTCGAGTGATCGGACCGAAGTAACCAGCAGCTGGTTTGATACCCTTCATAGTTTGGTAAGCAGCAAGAGCGCTTCGAGTCATAGAACCGAAGTATCCTTTAGCTACACCAGCAGGGATTGTAAGAAGTCCCTTTGTTTCGAGGAATGACTGTAGTGCAACTACGTCAGCTCCACGGCTACCAATCGTAAGATTAGTATTGAATGTGTAAGAAGCAGATGTCTGCGCAGAAGCAGCCGCAGGAGCGACTACTGTAAGTGCAAGAGCAAGAGCAACTACAGCTGTGAAAATTTTCTTCATATATGAATTAATTTGGATTTTAAAGATGAGTTAGTCCCCATTAGTTGTAAAGCAAATAATGTGGGGCATTGGCCCATCTCCGGGTTTTTAATACTGACATCGCAGACCCGATTCACACCTTTACTATATATATGTATAGGGTTGAATCGGATCTACGGCATCAGTTTTTTTATAATAAGAAAATCTGTCGAAGATTTTCTTAAACCATCTCTTTGCTTTTTTGTTGTTCGACACGAGCAAAGAAATCGGTGTTAGTACGATGAGGGGTGCTGAAAAACTGAATAGGCGGAACTAGTGCAGGGTTCTGAAGATGCATTGAATACAATGTAATGCATTGATTGTTACCAGATAGTTAATCTGTATGAAATTGTCAAAGTCCGAGTGTACACCAATAACAACAATATCTGCGTAACAATCATGACGGTGTACAGCTCCATATATTACAAAAATACCCCCTTATAGTCAATCAGTAGCATAGTTTGTCAATATCGATGTCAAGTCAAATGAAGACTCAAATAAAAGACATTTTATAGGTCACGGTAAAAAATCTATCGCAGACCCTGGAGAAATTACATGCTTTAGACCCCGATTGAATACCGACTCCACCTCCTCTCCCCTTCTTTTTTTAGTACACCATGTTCGACAAGTGCCAACAACTCTCTCTGAATCGTCTTTTCACTGCACCCTGTAATCTTATCTACGAGGTCTCGAATTGTAAGCTGTCCTTTAAGACGAATTTCTTTCACAATAGTGCTTTGCCTATCAGTTAATACCCCTGGAGCCTGATTAGAGCTCGCGGAACCAGATTGTACTTTGCCAGTATTTTGATTTGATTCATTTTTCCTAATTACTTTGCTTACTGAAGGCTGACTTGTCCCAAAGTACCCCACTCTAGCATCAGGTTGATTTTGAAGTGTAGGCATAGAAGGTGACATAGTTTGATCACCCTTTTGATTTACTGCAGACAATGGACTTATAGATTTAACCTCTGAACCCTTTGAAGGGACCTGGTGCATAGATATAGATTGAACCTGTGTATCAGAGGCAACATAATCGTCGATAGAAATATCTGTAAAAAGATTCCGAAGTGATTGCTCGATTACCCCTTTTGTATCTGATGACAAGAGCATGTCTTTTACCCTATTTATTTCAAGGACAATAATTTCAGCATTTTGATTTGCAACCAATCGAGCTTTCGATGCGACTAATATAAGTGATGATGTGACCGATAGATTTTGCTCCAAAAGCCCTGACTCAATCGACTCTGATTTATAAGACATCTCTACCAATTCATATGCCAGTGTTCTCAGTTTTGACTTTAAAGGTTCCCTGTCTGATAGATGATTGGTAACCATATATATGGCCGTGGCTATACGCTCAAGTTTATCAGACATTTGTATATTTTGGATTTTGTCTTGGTTTTGGGTTTGCATATATTTTGATAAGAATATGTCTTTTAGCGTCTTTTATTTGACCTCAAAAACTTGATCGTTTTTTTGTTAAAAAAGTGTAAAGACATCTATCGCCGCTCATTATATATAAGACAAATTAAATAGCAAATTTAGAGCTACAAAGGTCACGTGATAAAATAACTCTATATGGCAAAGAAAGAAAATAGAAAACTAGCATCTGAATCAAATACCAGGTCAAAATCTAAATCTCAATCAGCTAAGGTTTTGAAAGATACCACCATGCAGAGTGTATGGGGTATTTCTTTATTTGTATTATCATTATTCTTTCTACTCGCAGCCTTTGGTAAAGGTGGACCAGCTGGTAGATCTATATTTACTTGGTTCACAACCCTTCTTGGATACGGATACTACCTGATTCCTACACTACTTCTTATTCTTGCCCTTTCATTTTTTGGAGATAGAAATAAACAATTTGGTTCCGCCAAAATTATCGGCTCATTCCTTTTCATCCTATCTGGACTCGGCATCTTTGACCTGATTCGAGATGGAAGTGGTGGCTGGGCAGGAAACATTCTTGCCTATCCACTCGTATCTCTATTTGATCAAACTGTGAGTTTCATTGTACTTACTGCCACAACAATAATAGGTATTCTTATTATCTTAGATGCTGCCCTACACCGAGACTCACTTTTCTTTTGGCGCAAGCGTGATGAAAATGGCGATGAAGAGTACGAACCTCAAATTGAATCGGATGAAGACGTACTTCGGGCTGCAAAATTAAAATTGAAAAAAGGTAAGCCTGAGCCGATCGAGGCAGAAGAAAAGGACAATATCGATAGTGAGTCATCTGGCAAATCTGTCCTTGAAAAGATAAAGGACAAGATGTCATCTGCGGCTCAAAATAAGGCTGAAGACGTCCAATCGGACACACCGGATCTTGATCCAAATTTCGTACCCCTCTTTGCAAGAAAGACCGCTTTGCTTGGAAAAGAATATATCGCACCCCCTCTTTCACTCCTAGAAACTGACAGCGGAAAACCTGGTGTTGGGGACGTAAAAGCAAATGCCAATATCATCAAAAGGACTCTCCAAAACTTCGGTATCGATGTCGAGATGGATGAAGTTTCGATTGGCCCATCTGTTACAAGATATGCACTCAAGCCTGCAGAAGGAGTAAAGCTTTCTAAGATTCTCGGACTCCAAAACAACCTATCACTTGCTCTTGCCGCTCACCCTATCCGTATCGAAGCACCTATTCCAGGTAAATCACTAGTAGGTATCGAAATCCCAAATACAGTCAAAACAAAAGTAGGTCTTGGAACACTTTTAGCTAGTGATGAATTTAAAAAATCCGATAAACCCCTCATGGTGGCACTTGGAAAAGGAATCTCTGGTAAGACATATTTTTATAACCTCGCAAAGATGCCTCACCTTCTCCTTGCCGGTGCCACTGGTTCTGGTAAATCTGTAACTGCACATGCACTCCTCACTTCCCTGCTCTACCGCAACTCACCAGAAAATTTGCGATTTATTATGATCGATCCAAAGCGAGTAGAGCTTACACAATACAATGGTATTCCTCATCTTCTTACACCAGTAATTACAGATGCTAAGAAAGCAATCATGGCACTTCGATGGGCCGCAAAAGAGATGGACAGACGATATGATCTTCTTGAAAAGAAGGCGGTTCGAGATATTGATTCATATCATAAAAACATCATGATGCCCGCACTTGAGAAGCGAAAGAAAGAAGGTCCTATCGCTGAAGACTCTGATATAAAGGAAGAAATTATTGACCCAATGCCATATATAGTAGTCATGATCGATGAGTTGGCAGATATCATGCAAGCGTACCCGAGAGAACTCGAAGCTGGAATCGTAAGACTGGCGCAGATGAGTCGTGCTGTTGGTATTCACCTTATCTTGTCTACACAGCGTCCTTCTGTAAACGTCATCACTGGTCTTATCAAGGCAAACGTACCTTCACGTATTGCACTCCAAGTGGCCTCACAAATTGATTCACGTACCATCCTTGATATGCGAGGAGCAGAAGAACTTCTTGGTGCTGGAGATATGCTTTGGATGGCAGCCGATATGCCAAGTCCAGTTCGAGTACAATCTGCTTTTGTAACCGAAGAAGAAACTCGTAAAATTGTAAAACACCTTAAAGATAATATCGATGGATTGGTAAATGAGATTCAACTTGGTGGCACTGCAGCAGACCAAGGTGCAAACGATCCGATATTTAGCGCAGGATCATCTACTTCTGGTGGTGGTTTTGGTGGTGACAATGATGTAGACGACGATCTATATGATGAAGCAAAAGATATTGTCATGAAAGCTGGTAAAGCCTCAACTTCATATATCCAACGAAAACTCAGAGTTGGATATGCCCGTGCAGCAAGACTTATGGATATTCTTGAAGATAAAGGTGTCATCGGTCCAGCTGATGGCTCTAAACCAAGAGAGGTTATCGGATATAGTGGCAATACTCAAGATTCAGATGAAGCTGATACTTCAGACAATTAAACATGCTAAAATTGATGAAAATTTAATCTCCATTTACTTATGATTACCCAGTACCAAGATGGCAAACTAGCGATAAAAATACTGATTGTATCTGTATTTATCATATCCCTCGTTGGCTATTCTTTGTTTCAGGTACATAAGATTATGACTGGTCCGACGATAGAACTTTCCCTTCCCCATGATTCACTCGTGACAGGGCCAAATAACCGCATTCGTCTCACTGGTATAGCTGCAAACGTCGCCTTTATATCACTAAATGACAATCCAATATATGTAGATGAAACTGGTACATTTAATGAAAGTTTGTTGCTAAATCCAGGCTATAATATAATCAAGCTGTACGGTAAAGATAAGTTTGGAAAGACTCTTACCAAGCTTGTTGAGATTACATATAAACCTTAAACAAAATACTGCCATGGCAAAAAAAACGACGAAAAAAACTGCATTAAACAATGCATCAGCTGAAGACGCACTCGAGGAATCTAAAGATTCTTTTGACGATTCAGATACATCGGACGACTCTGAATCTACGGGTAAAAAAGGTAAGAAAGACGAGCGTTCTGCTTCAATTGCAGACACTATCGCTCAAATCAAAACAAAATTTGGAGACGATGCAATCATGAAGCTTGGTGAAAAGCCGAAAGTAAACATCAACTCGATTCCTACAGG
>JBJOQZ010000020.1:0-16653 GCA_046049705.1 Candidatus Parcubacteria bacterium
CTTATCCGAGGTAAAAAAGGGACAGAGGTTAAGCTTACAATTGGACGAGAAGGTGTAGATCCATTCGAGATATCAGTGGTCCGAGATGTTATCAATATCCCTACCCTCGATACAAAGTACGACCAATCTACCGGTATTTTTACAATCCGACTCTACAATTTTACTGGAAATTCTACAACCTTGTTCCGAAATGCCCTTAGGGATTTTGTGGCTACGAAATCGAATAAGCTCATCATCGACCTTCGAGGAAACCCAGGTGGATACCTTGAGGCTGCTGTTGATATGGCAAGTTGGTTCTTGCCTGCTGGAGAAGTGGTGGTACGAGAAGACTTCGGTCCTTCACAGGCTGAAGAAGTAGAGCGAAGTTCTGGATACAATATTTTTGGTCCTAATCTCAAGATTGTTATCTTAGTAGACGGCGGATCTGCTTCTGCTTCTGAAATCTTCGCCGGTGCACTCTCAGAATACGGCAAAGCTACTCTTGTTGGTACACAGACATTTGGAAAAGGTTCAGTACAGGAGTACATGAAGCTCGATGATAAAACATCGCTCAAGGTCACAATTGCAAGATGGCTTACTCCAAAAGGTGTCTCTATCTCAGATGGTGGATTGAAGCCTCAGTATGAAGTCAAAATTACACCAGAGGATGCAAAAGCGGGTAAAGATCCTCAACTTGAAAAAGCGATTGAATTGCTCAAGTAAATATGATACAGTGTGAGGACTTAATTTTAACGGTTTTAGCCACAAATTAGACAATGAAAGTAATATTACTCAAAGGTGTACAGAAAGTAGGGAAGCGACTCGATATCGTCGATGTTGCAGATGGTTTTGCTACAAACCACCTTATTCCATCTAGATTGGCAGAGCTTGCAACAAAAGATGCAATTACTCGTGCAAATAAGCTCAAGGCCTCAGAAGAAGTTGAAAAAGACGTTCGAGAAGCCCTTTTGATCAAAAATCTTAAGAGTCTCGAAGGTATCACTCTTGTTATGTCTGGTAAGGCAAATGAACAAGGTCACCTCTTTGCTGGTATCCACAAAGAACAATTGATCCCTGCACTTCACACTGAAGCTCAGATTGAGATCGATGCAGACCATATCGTCCTTGATAAGCCTCTTAAAGAAATCGGTATCCACGAAGTAGAAATCAAGGTTCAAGATAAGACTGCGACATTCAAAGTAGATATTCGGGCAACTGAGTAAATCAAGACCGATTGTCTCTAAATAGTGTTTATACAAAGAGTCGCTGAAAAGCGGCTCTTTGTATTGTATATGCCCCATGTTTTTTAAAAGCATATGTATAAAACAAAACGCCGGCTTTCGCGCGACGTTTTGTTTTATACACAATAAGAAGGGAGTGAGAGACTATTCAGTGTCTACGTTTGCAACTTTCTTAACCTGTACTTTGCTATCAATAGCAATTTTTCGTTTTGTAGAATAACGTACAGTACCAGGATTTACAGCAAAAAGAGTATGATCTTTACCCATTTTTACATTTTTACCTGCCATAATTTTGTTTCCTCGCTGACGCACGATGATTGATCCTGCATTTGCTTTTTCACCACCGTATAGCTTAATACCCAAATATTGTGGATTTGAGTCAGTGAGGTTTTTTGCTGTACCGGCTGCTTTTTTAGTTGCCATAGTTTATGTATAAATTTAACTTAAGTTTATTTTGATTATATGTTTATTTGATGAGTATTTAAGGTCTGATGGGCTAATGTATAGGCTCAGGCAGGCTTTTTACTGGTATACAAATAAACAATATGTCAGGCTTAGATTATACAAAAAAAACAGAATTACGCAATGGGTTAGAAGGGCAACTAGAAGAGGGTGGGGCATATACCACTTCCAAAGTCGAGGTACAGAAGGTGGGCAGGTTCCTTTTATGGTGGTACCGATTTTCATTTTTACGACGAACAAGAGGGGAAAGGTGGCTTTTGTACGCTTGTTTTCTTGTCTCCACTTTCGGTCTTTGTATCACCTTTTATACTCTTTCATCCATAAATACCCCTGTCCCAATACAGTTTAATTGTCCAAAATAACTGGCAGAATCGGTCAGATTAGAGTTTTCAGGCTCATAACTCTGTACTTAAAAGGGGGTAGGGACAGGCTCAATAGAGGCAAGGTAAGGGATGAAGTCTAATAATTTTAGAAGCTGAAAAATCATACAATATATACGTATATATGTAAAGTATGTTATGTAGATAATACCCTTATTTATAGCCATATATTATTTAAAAGATATACACATTTTAACTAAAAATGGTTGACAAAACAGGGGGTAAGGTGATACAATATATGCATAAGGCACAGCGATGTGCTTTTTAAATTTAAGTGCAAGCGCATACAATTCAGCAATCGGACATGCGCATTATAAAATAAATTTCGGCTTATTTTACAACTTACACTTGGTTTAGCTCTCTTGGCTAGTGGTTCATCGGTCTCACCGACACTACAAAGCCAGATTATAGCTAACTCAACTCAACCTACCGCACTTGTATCCTTTATTTCTGCTCCTAGCACCACAAAGACAGAAGTAAAGCCAATACAATCTAGTGCTGTAGATAGCTCTCCAAAACTAAATACAAATACTGCCAAAGCTGTCAATCAAAACTTGAATGCTGGAGTTGAAGAAGCTGTAAGGGAATACTTCGCTGATATTCCTTTAATGATCGAAATCGCTAAAGCTGAAAGTAAATTTAGACAATTTGGTAAAGACGGTAAGCCTTTGCAGGGTATAGCAGTCGCTGAAGATACTGGTGTATTCCAGGTCAACAAGACATATCACCTTGCGCGTTCTAAGAAACTCGGCTATGACATTGATACCCTTGCGGGAAATATGGCATATGCACGACGCCTCTATGAAGAACAAGGGGCGCAGCCATGGGCCTCATCTTATCCTATGTGGGGTAAGTCACCATTGGCAGCAAACTTCAAACCTCGTACTCGTACGCCAATCATATCGGCGCCACAACCTGAAGCAGTTGTAGTTATGAACACAGTTCAAGCTACATCTGATGCAAA
The DNA here is from genome assembly GCA_046049705.1 of Candidatus Parcubacteria bacterium. Classification (GTDB taxonomy): domain Bacteria; phylum Patescibacteriota; class Minisyncoccia; order Phycocordibacterales; family CAIZLB01; genus DALYDD01. The sequence goes on from JBJOQZ010000020.1 coordinate 3,027, forward strand.
TCAAAATACTCAAGTTGTTGGGACACCAATCTCTGGTCAGGTACAAGTCGCTGGTGAAGCTATCAGTCCTGAAATAGAAAAGCTTGTAGAAGTTCAAGTATTGGTACAACCAGTACAAGAAGTGCAGTAAACATTTCTCCTGTATTTAAAACAAAAACACCACGATGAAAGTTGTGGTGTTTTTGTTTTCTTGTGTATTTAAATTGCTAAATTATTTGTAAACTAAAATACCGCACTCCTTATACCTACCTGCTTTAAAGGGGGGAGAGGAGTGCGGTATCTTTGCTTTTGACGACTGACTAATAGTCGTCTGGCGGTTCACTGGCCGAGATCACTTGTCTTGCCGTAATGTTCTTGCGGTGCTCGAGTAGGTCAAGTGCAATCAAGAACACGGGACCAAGGCAGGTCGAAGTGATGTAAGACAGTATGGTGCCAATCACCTCAAGTAGTCCAGGTGATCCTTCCTCGCTCTGGCTTTGCTGGGCCTCACACCACTCGTCGAAAGCTGCCAAGCTGAAGCCGGATGCAGCGTGGGTGACAACTGCTAGTATCCAATGGCCACTTAGCAACAGGGCAATCACTAGGCAGAGATAGAGTGCGAAACTGGCCCAAAGGACTGTCCGCTGATGCATGTACAGATAGAATTTCATAAGGAACGGTGTTTGATATGGTTTTGGTTGGACTGAATAGACTGCTGGTGTACAAGGTTGCAACAATCTGCTTATAAGTATGATTATATTTTATATTTTGTAAATACGTTTCAGCGAGATACAGATATACACCTACAATTTTTCTGGTTCAAATTAAATTTAGGATAAGCTACAGGCTCTCAGGGGAGAATTACTATATATGTCGCACAATATATCTTTTGCGACATATATACCTATAGAGAAGTGGTCGGTTGATATCTGTACCACTTATCTACAGTTTATTCGCATTTCAACTGGCTTATTATTGTTTAGTAAAATAGAATTAAGTTCTAGAACAGTTCTATGTTTTCTATTGGAACCATGTTCAACTTGGACGTCAACTCAACTCAGCCTACCAAGAATCATGAATACTCTATTGACCACGTTGATGCAAATCATTTGCAATTGCTTCAGTTTTTGTGCACGGACCACAGCTTTGGTTTGTGGAGATATCGGATCATTACACCTCGATACGCAACTACTTATGCATTGGCCGGCACTGCACAAGCATTGTAGAGATGTGCAGACCTCATTTAGACATGCTCAAGATCCACATCCAGAGCTTGGCGATAAGAAACTCACAGCTCGAGTCTACTCGCTATCATATGCGGATATACGAAAGATTGTGAGCTTCTACTCGAACCTAAACCCTCAGTTCGTACCCAACACTGTCGATGCGCTTATGTGGGCGCAACAACATTCACTCATCACAACTGACCAGCTTGATGAGTTTCTGAAAATCTGGACGCGTCCTTGCTAAGCTGGTACACGACATATAGGATGTCTCCTCAAAAGCGATTTCAACCCGTTCTTAGTCTGCATGATTAGGAACGGGTTCAATCTTTAAGTAAATACAACCAGCGAGATTTGGGTACTTAGAGTTTGGACTAAAGTTTAAAAAAGAAAGTCACAATTGATTTAAGGTCTGCCCATACAGCTTTTAACATATCTCGTACGTATAAACTGAAATCTTTGACCGCAGGAGTGTTGAGCCATTCAACTATGTTGACACCAATCAATCGCAATAAAACGAGTCCAATGATAATGACGACAATGATCTGGATAAATCCGCCATATGCAGATATGTATGGAGATGATTTTTTTTTCGACATAGATTGATTATTTGACATTTTGTACTTTATATTATGTATTGATTATACCATAAACTAAGCATGAGTAATATATAGATTTTGCGGGCATGGTCCCTCTTCCCTGCCAAGTGTTCTAAAAAGAGGTTTTCAATATATGCAGAATCAAAATGTTCTTTAATATATGTATTATTTTGTATCATACGCTTCACTTCATCAGGTTGTTTCTTGAGCCAGTGTTTAATTGGTGTTGGAAAACCGAGCTTTCGCCTATCGGCGGTAGTTTGTGGCAAAATATGTTCAAACGCTTTACGCAGAATGTATTTTGTCTTACCTGCTTTATATTTTAATTCATCGGCTATAGTTGATGAAATCTTCGCGACTTCAATATCAAGATAAGGGACACGAAGTTCGAGCGAATGCGCCATAGTCATTTTATCTGCTTTTGCAAGAATATCGCCTCGAAGCCAGTAGTGCATATCGACAAGTTGCATTCGTCTTGATTCAGGTAAAAGATCAAAATCTGCGATCTCTTTTTTTAATTCTTTTCCAGGATATACATGTTGAAGTGAAGTTAGTGTTCCACTCGTAAGATAATTATCTCGAACCTCTTTTTTCCAAAGAGCTTGAGCTTCGGCTGGCTTAAAAATATAAGCATTGCCAATATATCGATCATCAAATGGTGTCAGCGCTCGTCTTAAATAGTTTTTACCAAAGAAGTTGAATGGTAATGCCAATAATGGTCGAATGAAAATAGTCTGGATAATCTTTGGAAGTCTAGCAATGTGGGCAAGATCAAATGGTTCACGATAGATATTGTATCCACCAAAAAGCTCATCTGAGCCTTCTCCGGATAATACAACTTTGACATGCTTTCGTGCCTCACGTGCCAAGAAATATAAAGCTACAGCAGATGGATCGGCTACTGGTTCATCGAAGTGCCATGCGATCTGAGGAAGCTCTTTAAAATATTCGTCGAAAGAAATTTTTATTTCATGATGGTCTGTTTTGAGTGAATCAGATACTTCACGTGCGGTCTCATGTTCACTGACTTCTTCAAAACCGATTGTAAATGTTTTTACAGGCTCCAGCCCAAGCTTTTCTCTTTCTTTTTGGACCAATGTCACCGTGATAGCGCTATCAATACCGCCGGACAAAAAGGCTCCTACGGGCACATCGCTAATCATATGATGTGACACTGAGTCTTGTATTGTTTTGAAAATATCCTCCGCAAGTGCTTTTTCGTCACTTCGAGTTTCCTCTTTTGAGGCAAATGTATATGACCAATATGTGCCGATATTATAGGTACAAGTTGCTGGGTCAATTATCATATATGAGCCAGGTGCCAAGGTATGAATATGTTTAAAACATGTTTCTGGAAGTGGGTTAAATTGAAATGATAAATAATTATGAATCGCATCATGGTTTACTTCTGGTTTATAACGACTATCTTTCAATATACTTTTTATCTCCGAGCCAAATGCTTGTATGGTGGGTGCAGAATCAAGTCCACTTGTGCGGTAATACAAAGGTTTTATTCCAAAATGATCTCGGGCGATGAGTATTTTTTTGGCGGTGTAGTCATAGATAGAAAACGCAAACATACCCCGTAACTTATTGAGCATAAGACGTATACCATTGCTATCAGCTTGTGTCCCGGATAATATACTTTGTCTGGCGTACTCTTCATAGAGGTGGACGATTGCTTCAGTGTCACTTTGAGTCCTGAATTCATGGCCCTTGGCAACAAGTTCTTGGTGTAGTTCAAGGTGATTATAGATTTCACCATTGAATACAATCACTACTGTTTTATCTTCATTCCAAATTGGCTGGTGTCCGCCTCCAAGATCAATAATCGATAATCGGCGCATTCCAAAAGAAAAAGTTTCTTCAAATAGTTCACCTTGATCGTCTGGGCCACGGTGCTTGATGACACCAAGCATGCTGTCCAAGGTTTTGGTAGTAAAATCTTTATTTCCGAAGACTCCAGCGATTCCGCACATAGGATGATAGGTAAGTTAAATTGATTATAATTTTGGTAAGTATACCACAGGGTCAAGGTATGCTTCAGTAGGCGCAATCGGCATACGATAAATCTTTCCTCCACATGATACGCTTGGCCTATTTTCGACCTTGACCGCATCTGCTGCATACACCCCAAGGTGCAAATGAGGGCCAGTTGAATATCCTGTATTTCCAGAATACCCAATCACTTGTCCGGTGGTCACAGTATCACCTTCTTTGACACTTATGACTGAAAGGTGGGCATAAATAGAGGCAAGGCCATTGTTATGTCGAACTAGTATCCATCGACCAAATGAGGCCCTAGGACAAGTGACATCTGTATCCCCTGCTCCAATGACAGTTCCAGATAGTACTGATTTTACTGGTGTACCAATGCTCGCACCAAAGTCCATACCGTTGTGGGAACCGGATACATAGAGCCTTTTGGCTGCCACAGTTTTTCCAAAATACTGAGTAATACGCACTGAATCGAGCGGCCAAGCAAGGACTGAAGACCCTGCTCGAGGAATACTTGATTGATCAAGTGTGTATTTGAGAGCAGATTCATAGGCAAATAAATCTTTTTCAAATGCAGCTTTGGCCGCCTGCTTTTCGGCTAAGAGTTTTTGATACTCTTGTTCTTTGTTTTTAGTTGTCGAGAGAACTTTACCTTGTTCACTTTTATTGTACTCAACTACTTTCTTTTTATCATCAAGTGCTTTCTGGAATTCACTCAATTCAACTTTTTTCTTTTCTTTATTTTCTTTTGTTGATTCGAGTTGTTGTTTTTCAGTTTGCAGACTCACTACTTCTTTAGATAGAAATTCGTTGAGTGATGTCTGATGTTGAATTTGATTGAGTACTTCTGAAAGAGACCGTTCTGATAATACAGATACGATAGTCCCGGTATCTTCGATATATTGTACTTCACGTAAGCCCTGCGCTACGACATCGATATAAGAATCAATTTTCTGTTCAGAGGTTTTGATATCTAAGTCTAGTTTATTGATTTCGAAGCTCGCACTCTGGATCTGGGATCTTGTTTTTTTAATATCTAAATCAAGTACTTTGGCATTGCGCTCAAGTTCTTTTATCACTACCTGCAATGTCTGTGCCTCTTTTGTGGTCTTATCCTTTAGTGTAGCGTATGATTGAATTTCTTTGTTTAACGCTTCAATATTTCGATTTTGCTCTTCGATTTTACGTCGAAGCTCTTCAGCGGAAGTGGGTGTAGCTACCCCTGTGGTAGTTTGTGCTTGTGCGTATGTCGATTGGAGTATAGGAAATACACCAGATGCATTTATACCTATGCATATGAGTAAAAACAATACAATTTTGTATATTACTCGGAGGATCTTGAATTGAGACAGGTGAAAAAGTGTACTGTGCATTGCAAGATATTATAGCATTTTTGCACTTAGAATATACCCTGAACATGCCCTGGATGTTATAAATGTATGATTGCGTTTTGGAGTCGAGATAGTACAGTTTCTTTACCGAGGATTTCCATCATTGTAAATGGATCAGGTGATTTTTCTTTACCTGAAAGTGCAACTCTTGTTGGCCAGAGTACTATCCCCTTCCCTTCATGTTCAGCAAATGACCAAAGAAGGTTTTTTATCTCATCTTTATTCCAAGAACTAGAATATGCAGCCACAATATCTGAGACTTGTTGAAGTATTTGCTTCGTTGAAATAGTATCGACATGAGCTTTTTCACCTTGACTATTTTTACGGATTTTTTCAGGACAGATAAGTAGTTCAGTTGAGCTCGTATCCCAGTGTGGAGTATTTGATATAAATGAAAGCTCACCTTCGTGTAACATATGCTTTATTTCACCAAAGTATGTGAGGCGCTCACGTAAGATAGGAAGAATAGCTGTATGTTTTGTTTGTAATAACATCTGTAGAGTCTCAGCCGTGTCTTTATCTGTATATTCTGACATATATGTCATGAGTCTCGATTCAAATTGTGTATCGTCAAGCAAAGCAAGATGTTCTTTATTTGTCCAAGCCAATTTTTCTTCATTGAGCTTACCTCCAGCGACTTGTACATGAGATACATCAAATGCTTTTACAATTTCTTCAGGAGACAGAATCTCTCGTTCATCACCTGGATTCCACCCAATAAAGGCAAGAAAGTTTACTACAGCCTCAGGGAGGTATCCTTCATTTCGATATGCCAATATGTCTTTTGCCCCATCTCTCTTACCAAGCTTTTTTTTGCCATCTGGAGCCATGATTGGTGGAAGTGTTGCAAAAGCCGGCCTCTCTTCCGCGATTCCGAGTGCATCATACAGTGCTAAAAATTTTGGTGTTGATGAAATAAATTCATCAGCTCTGAAAATATGTGTAACATTCATTTCAAGGTCATCGATAATATGCGCAAAATTATACGTAGGATATCCATCACTTTTGATAAGGATAAAATCATCGAGCGCTTCTGGACCTGCACTTAGTTCACCTCGGACAATATCATTCCAGACAGAAGTCTTAGGGTCAGCAATTTTGAGCCGAAGCGGTTTTCGCTCGCCGTCTTTATCTATCCATGCTGGCGGATTCTCAGGTCTATGATCTCTGTATAAAAATGGCCTTTTCTCTGCTTCAGCTTGCGCACGAAAAGCCTCAAGTTCTTCTTGGGTATATGGGTCTGCGTATGCAAGACCTTTTTCGATAAGTATTTGTGCATACTTACGATAACTCTGTAAGCGTTCGGATTGGATGTACGGAGCATGAGGGCCTCCGATATCTGGACCTTCTTGCCAGTTGATACCAAGCCACTTGAGTGACTCTATGATATGTTCGATAGATCCTGCTACCTCTCTTTCTTTATCAGTGTCTTCTATACGCAAGATAAAAGTACCTTGGTTTTTTTGTGCATATGCCCAAGCAAATAAGGCAGTACGTACACCTCCAACATGCATAAAGCCAGTTGGTGATGGTGCAAAGCGAGTTACTACTTTTTTCGTTATTTCGCTCTTTATTTCGTTGTTGGTTTTGTCGGCTCGATATGACATATGTCAAATAGTATAGCAAATATGCCTCAAAATGGTATTCCTGCTTAAGGAGGGGTATCACTTGAAATTATACAATATATGTTGTATAATTTACATCGTAAATAGTTCCCAGTTTAGATTTCACTCTGTTGTGTAAATCACCAATATAAACTGGCTTGAAAATCCTTACTCAAAAATTGAAAATGGACAAGCACAGGATAGCCTCTAGTGCAGTTCTTGCACTTGGAGATATATATACCCCTAAGGGCAAACTAATCCTACCGGTGGACGGTGTCGTAGATAGACTCAGGGCCACATGTGACTGGATTGATTTGTCCGTAGGTGTAGCAGATTCGACCCTCCTTTTCGCTTCTGCAGGATATGCAAAGAGGAGTAGGTTTGCTAGTCAGTTGTTTCCAAACGACAAGCGGCCCTTATCACTTGCGAATCAGTTGAGCAAGTACCTCGCTGAACACTATGGTGAAGACAGTAGTTTGATTCCTTCGGCAAAGCTCAGTGCAGAGCCTTTGTGTTGGTCAACCCGAAATGAAGTAAGGGTCGCAATCAAGCGCACCAAGGCTTGGATGAAAGAAAATGGCTACGATGAGCAAAACTCTGAAGTAGTGTTCGTAGTAGCTTCGCACTGGGCTCATCTACCTAGGATATGGCTCTACTGCAAGTGGTACCTTCCGAAAGAGTGGTCCGTTAAACTTGTCGTAGCAAAACATGCTTTCTCGCTCAGATCGCATCTTATTGAGCCGCCAAAATTCTTGCGCGATTGCTGGTTGTTACGGAGAGTTTTGTCTCGACTGAATCGAATGAAAGTAAAACACGTTCGATACTGTTCGAGGCATATTCCTCGGGGCTATGGAAAGTGAGCTCATCAAAAACATGGCCGTAGGTGGTCTCTTCGGAGACTGCCTACGGCTTTTGATTTTTCAACTTCTCAATATGGTGAATCTTTGGTGGGATACTAATCAGTAGTCAACATCAGTATTACTCATGCGCCAAAGCCACCTTCAAGATTTCATGTGCAATTAACTCTGCAGAATCGTCCCGAGAAAACTTTTTGGCTGCATCACCCATGCGTTTTGCAAGTTCGGGATTTGAGACAATGCGTTCTACTTCATGCAATAAAATTTCTGGCGTAAGATTGATTTCTTCGATTACGACCGCACCAGTGTCTCGTGCAAAGTTATATGAATTTTTTCGTTGATGATCGCCATTTGTGTCAGTGATTGGAATAAGGATACTTGGTACACCCCACATTGCAATTTCAAAAATGGTTGAACCTCCGCGTGAGACGATAAGCGATGCTGCACCTGCGGCCATACGCATAGAGATAGTATTGAGATAATCATAGACATGATAACGAGCGCTATGGATATGCCCTTCGAGAATTACTTGAGCTGTTTTACTTATCTCATTATATGTATTTCTCCCAGTTTGGTGGATAACCTGATATTTATTAAGTAATTGTGGAAGTGCAGTAAGAACAGAATCGTTTATCACGCGACCACCTTGAGAACCGCCTAATATTAAGATAACAGGAATATCTTTTTCAAGATTAAGATATTCAAAGGCTCCGTTTGTAAGTGGTTCCTTGATCTCTTTACGAACAGGGTTTCCTGTATATGCAGTTTTGTCTTTTGGAAAGTATTCTGCAGCTTCTTTATATGAAAGCGCGATTTTCTCTGCAAACTTCCCCGCCCACTGATTTACCCTACCTGGAAAACTATCTGATTCATGTACAATAACTGGAATTTTAAATAATCGTGCTGCCACGAGTGCTGGAAATGCCCCAAATCCACCTTTCGAAAATATAACATCTGGCATAATAAAATACATTTTAATAATTGCAGAGACGACACCGATTCCCATTTTGAATATATCGAAAAAATTGCGTATTCGTGAAAATCCTGTTGGATTAATTCTTCGCTTTCCTGCAAGTGCGCCAACGTATTCGATATCATGGTCAAATAATTCTTGTCGATTGTACGGACTTGGTGCCATAAAATACAATTTAGGATTCAATATTTTTTCTTTCAAACTGATATCTTGAATTGCTTCAGCAACTGCGATGATTGGATAAAAGTGTCCGCCACTTCCTCCACCTGTCATGAGAATTTTCATATGTGTATAAGTATATCAAATCTTTCTAGTACTACGCATCAAATGTATAACTGGACATTTTTAAAAAAATAGTATATAATCTAATTGAGGTAAGGATATGTAGTGGTTTGCACTTACATTCACTGACTAAATTTCTCAAAAGCCGGCTGCGCAACATTTACTAACAAGCGCGGTGTCCCAATATATCGTTCTCACTATGTGCATATTATAGTAAGGTACAGTCACTGACTGGAACTATGTGAATTTCATGCATGCGTTACTTCGCATTACTTATTACAAAAAAATATATGAAATTATTTAAATATGTGTTGTCGCTCATTATTATGGGTGGCGTATTATTCCCTGTCGTAGCATCTGCGGATGTATTTAATCGACAAATGGAACTTGGTATGAGAGGAACTGATATTTCAACACTTCAAACATACCTCGCTCAAGATTCTAGCTTGTACCCACAAGGACTTGTGACTGGATACTTCGGTTTTTTAACTAAATCTGCGGTATCAAACTTTCAGAGTAGAAACGGTATAAGTGCAGTTGGTAGAGTTGGACCTGCAACACTCCCTGTACTTAATCAAATGTACAATAACATTGGAAATGGCTACACTGTCTCAAATGGTGTTGCTCCGACCATTATGAATGTAAATACATCTGCAAGTAATGTTACTGCTACGATTAACTGGAATACAAATGACTTAGCTAAGGGTATGGTCTACTACAGTACAAGTCCACTAGTGACGTATGAGCGTGAAAATGCTGTTGACGTTAGTGGCTTTACTGCCATGACAGATGCCAATGTGCGTTTCTCACAAAATGTTGTATTAAATGGATTACAATCTAATACCATCTATTACTATATGATCTATGTTACGGATGAAGCTGGTAATGTCAGCGTCACATGGCCAAATGTATTCAGAACTAACTAGTTCACACTAGATTACATCTGATTAAATAATAAAAAGCGCACAATATATGTGCGCTTTTTATGTATGTATTATGTATGTATTATGTATGCATTATTTTTGCAACATCTTTTGCTTCGAAATATGTCTAGAAATATTCATTATGACTCCTGTTGAAGCCAGTGTAAAAAACATGGCTGTCCCACCATGACTAATAAATAAGAGTGGTGTACCTGAGAGCGGTATAATCGCGAGCATGGCCGCAATATTGAGAAAAGATTGGGTAATAATCAATGTGATTATTCCAACAACAACAAGTGTGGCAAATGTATCCGGTGCTGATTTTGCAATACGCAATCCCCTAAATGCAAAAAGTAAGAAGAGCAAGATGATTGTGACGGATCCAATAAATCCAAACTCTTCAGCGGCTACAGCGAAGATTGAGTCACCTATCGGTTCAGGTAAGAAGTTGAATTTCTGAATACTCTGACCAAAACCTCTTCCTGTAAGGCCTCCAGAACCAATTGCAATTAAGGATTGCTGGATCTGATAACTACTTCCAAGAGCATCTTTCGATGGATCGATAAATGATTGAATACGATTCATGAGATAAGGTCTTTGAAAGACGAGGGCTGTAAGTCCTAAAATACCAACTAATCCCATGATTATAAGGTCTCTCCATTTTCCACCTGCAGTCACATACATGGCGGTACCAGCAATTGCTATCACCATAAAAGTATCGGTATCCGGTTGCATAAGGATAAGTCCTGCACTGAGTCCAATCAGAATAATAAATGGTAAGGTTCCCTGTTTCCATGTGCTTACTTTGTTTTTTACTGATGCAAACCAGCATGCAAGATAGAGTACAAAGCCTATCTTATAGAATTCAGCTGGTTGAACACTGAATCCACCGATATCAAGCCAACGTCTTGCTCCTCCATGAAAAATACCAAGTGGCGTAAAGACAAGGAGCATTAGTCCAAAAGACGCGATTAGTAAGTAAAATGCATACTTTCTCCAGAGTGTGTATGGAATTCTTGAAGTGATATACATAGCGATAAGTCCGCCACAGACACCAAGTACAATTTGATTAAATACGACAGCCTGATACTTCCCTTCTCCATATACTTTTGCTAGTAAGCCAAGTGATGCTGAACTAAAAATAATAAATCCTAGGCCAAGAAGTACGAGTGTCAAAATAAGAAATGGTCGGTCTATATTCTTTTTCATAGGAATAATATAGTGATCTTAAATTAACCTAGTAGTGCAATGACTGTTCCTAATAATGCACAAATCACTGACATGATCCAGTATCGCATCGTCACCTTATACGACGGCCAACCAATCGCTTCAAAATGGTGATGGATTGGAGCTATACGAAATACTTTTTTGCCAAAATATTTTTTTGAAAACATCTGGAGCGCAGATGAAAACGAAGTAAGTACAAGTGGAAATGCGATGATTGGAAGGACAATTACTTGTCCTGTTAGGAATGCAATGATTGAAAGTGTTACGGTGAGTCCGATCATACCTGTTTCTCCGAGATAATACCTTGCAGGTGGAATATTGAACCAAAGAAATGCCAATATACCTCCAATGATTGTTGCACAGAGCGCTGCAAGGTCATACTGCTGCTGTTCAAAAGCAATAAGGGTATATGCACCAAAGGCGGATGCCATAACACCTGCTGCAAGTCCATCGATGCCATCTATAACTGAACCAGTGAAAATACCCAGCATAACCAACATGAAAAAAGGTACAAAGAAAAGCCCGAGAAAAATTTCACCTCCAAAAGGAATATGAATCCCTGATACATCAAGTTTGGTATAAAACCACCATGCTCCAACTGCACCGATTAAGAGGACTACTAAGATACGTAAGCGCCTTGAGATACCATCACTCTTTTCATTTGTGGTATTGAATACTTGAAGTAGATCATCGATAAGGCCTATAATCGAAGCAAATAATAGTGCAGCGAGCGGTAAGAGTGTTTGGTTTCGACTTAAGAAATTTAGTCTACTCGATGTATCGTTTGGAAAAAGAAAAGCGAGCAAAGAGACTATACAAACAACAAATGAAACTGAAAGCCAAATCACAACTCCACCTGGGCGGGGTGTACTTGTCTCCCCTACCTCATTGTGGATTTTTTGAAAATCTGCTGACATAAGGTGGTTGTTCTCACTGCTTCGCGAACGTTTTTTCCACATTTTATATTTGTACATATAGTGTGTCAGTATCGGAGTCAACATAATACCAAACGAAAATGCGAGAAATGCTGGGAGAAGTACTTTTATGGCGCTTAAGGTAATCATATCTATTACTATATCAAATTTAAATCTGTGTTGCTAAATATGCTGCATCTGTAAATCTTTCTTCGATGGTTGAGTTCATGATGATGAGGCCGTATACGGTATCACCACGCTGTATGAGTAGAGCAAGATTACCTCCTGCATCATCAGTGAAACCAGTTTTTCCTAAGATAATGCCAGGAATTTGATCCAGCGCGGTATTTGTATTTTCAACAACTATACTCTGTCCTGTGCTTTGTTTAGTTACATATGCCTGTGATTGCACCGTAGAACTCATGAGATCTGGATATGTTTTGTAAATTGTTTCCAAAACATTTAGAACATCTGTCGCTGTACCAGTAGAATTACGGTGTATACCCGCTTTATCTACCTCAGTGAGCCCAGTAGCATTTACAAATTGCATATCTTTAGCACCATGTTTCCTGGCGACAAAATTCATATATGAGATAAAATTTTGCACAGGGATAATTTGAGACGAAAGTGAATGGGCAGTAAAGTTCGAAGACGTCAAAAGCATATACGAGATCGCGTCATCTATTTTAAAATACCCACCTGTGCGAATTTTTCGATCGGCAGTATTTTGAGCTTTACCATTGTTTTGAAGTTGAATCATAGCCGGTAAACCTTTCCAGCTTTTTTGCATATCTCGAATAGTAATTGCAGTTACAAGCTTGGTAAGCGAAGCAAGTGGCACTATCTCATGTGCTTTTTTTTCATATAAAACAGTGTTTGTGGTTATATTTTTGACAAGGACTGTACTTGCTTTAATCTTTGTCTCGTCAACGATATATTGTTTTGAAGGCGCATCTGCTTGCACCACAATATAAGAGCAGACTGAAACTGAAAGTATTAATACAATTGTTGTGATGAAGTTAAGTTTATTCACTTGTTTCTGATTGAACTTCTGCATCATTGTTCTTAAACTGCGCAATAGCTTCTTTGACCGCTTCAAAATCCTTTAAGTCTTCTACGTGTGAGAGTCCAAGGAAGCGCAAGAGCTCCATTGAAGCGAGATATACCGATGCACGAGAATCTTTCGGATCAGGTTTTCGCTCAATAAGTCCACGGATCAAAAGATTTCGGAGGATGAAGTTTGAGTTTACTCCACGGATATAGTCGATATCACTTCGTCGGATTGGGCCTTGGTAGAGGACGATTGCCAATGTCTCAAGTCCTGCCTTCCCAAGATCTTTTGATAATTCTTCAGTTCGTGCGGCTTCGATTAATTTTGCAGATTCAGGGTTTGTACCAAGAGTATATTCTCCATCGTGTTCAATAAGCACAATCCCCCTCGAAGCTAGGTCACTCTTTACCTGTATAAGTGCTTGTTTGACTTCATCTTTTTCGGCCCCAGTTATCTTTGCAAGAGATGATATAGACATAGGATCACCTCGCCAAAACAAAATTGCTTCAATGTGTTGTGTAAGGCCGTATATTTGAGATTGTGAATCAAGGTTTTGAGACATATTGTATGATGATTATACTACATATTTTGGTACCCCGATATCAT
>JBJOQZ010000021.1:0-8551 GCA_046049705.1 Candidatus Parcubacteria bacterium
AAGACGAGCGTTCTGCTTCAATTGCAGACACTATCGCTCAAATCAAAACAAAATTTGGAGACGATGCAATCATGAAGCTTGGTGAAAAGCCGAAAGTAAACATCAACTCGATTCCTACAGGCTCAATCGGTCTCGATGCCGCACTTGGTGTAGGTGGACTTCCCCGAGGAAGAATTGTCGAGATCTTTGGACCAGAATCTTCTGGTAAGACCACCCTCACCCTCCACGTGGTCGCTGAGGCACAGAAGATGGGAGGTATCGCAGCATTTATCGATGCAGAACATGCTATGGACCCAGAGTATGCTAAGCGAATCGGTGTGAAGATTGACGAACTCCTTATCTCACAACCTGATACCGGTGAACAAGCTCTAGAGATTGTAGAAAGCCTTGTGCGCTCAGGTAAGGTAGATGTGATTGTAGTCGACTCAGTTGCTGCACTTACTCCAAAAGATGAAATCGAAGGTGATATGGGTCAAAGCCATATGGGTAAGCAAGCTCGACTTATGTCTCAAGCACTTCGAAAACTGACAGCTATTGTGGCCAAATCAAATACTGTAGTTATCTTTATCAACCAAATTCGTATGCAACTTGGAGTTATGTTTGGTAACCCTGAGACTACCCCAGGTGGAAAGGCGCTCAAATTCTATACATCTGTCCGACTCGATATTCGCCGTATTGCTCAAATCAAGAAAGGTGAAGAAATCATGGGAGGACGAGTACGTGTGAAAGTGGTCAAAAATAAAGTCGCGGCTCCTTTCAAACAAACAGAATTTGACCTTATGTACAATGAAGGTATTTCAAAAGAAGGAGAAATTATCGCCCTCGGAGAAAAGATGGGTATCATCCAAAAAAGCGGTACGAGCTATGCCTACGGAGATATCAAACTTGGACGAGGCTATGATGCCACAAGACAATTCTTGAAAGAAAATCAAAAGATTGTTACAGAGGTTCTTAAGCAGATCCGAGCAAAGCTCAAAGATCTCTAGAACTTGTTTTGGCAACAAAAACATAAGTAAGATTACGCCTCATACAGCTTCCCTATCAAGCAAAAAGACACAAAAGTCCACCTCGATACATGAGGTGGACTTTTGTCTATATATGGCTTAAAATAGCCCCACTATGTCAATGTTAGATTATAATGAAGTAACAGTACGAAAATACATTGTTTTCGAAGGAGAACCGTATGAAGTACTTGCATCACATGTCTTCCGCAAGCAAATGCGAAAGCCGGTAAATGCCACAAAACTTAGAAACCTTATTAGCGGTCGAATCGTAGAACATTCTTTTCATGCTACTGATCGTGTAGATGAAGCCGAACTCGAATATCGAAATGTAAAGTTTCTTTACAACAATAAAGGTCAGTGGTGGTTCTGTGAGGAAAAAGATCCTGCAGTACGATTCCAACTCGAGGAAGACCTTATCGGCCCTGCCGCTAAGTTTATGAAGCCAAATAGCCTCATAGAAGCCATGACATACGATGAAAAGATTATTGGCGTTAAACTCCCTATCAAGGTTGATCTAAAGGTTACTGAAGCTCCTCCAGCAGTGCGAGGTGATACTGCAAAGGGTGGTAACAAAGTGATCACACTAGAAACAGGTGCTTCTCTCAATGCCCCAATGTTCATCAACCCTGGCGATGTTGTACGAATCAATACTGAAACAGGTGAATACGTAGAGCGAGTGTAAACCAAGTCATATCTCTATCTGTATTCATTGATAGGAACAAATATACACAAAAAACACCATCTCTCGATGGTGTTTTTTGTTGATTGACCTTATCCCCTCTTCGGCTTATTCAGCAACGAAAGGAAGAAGAGCCATAAATCGCGCTCGCTTTACTGCTGAGGCAAGCTTTCGCTGGTTTTTAGCAGTTACTCCAGTTCTCTTTCGAGAAAGAAGTCGAGCATGTGGATTCAAGAATTTCTTCAAGATATCGACATCTTTATAGTCGATATGTTGGATATTATTCTGTGAAAAGTAACACTGTTTGTTCATAATGGTTGATTAATGCTGTGCAAATTGCACATAATATTTAGAATGGAATATCCTCTGGATTGATTTCTTCGTTTGGATAATCGATTGAATCGAGTGTATCCATAGGAGAATTATCAGCTTGTGGCTTAGCGTCGTGAGATGCTCCACCTTGATAAGATGACTGTCCTCCACCTTGTCTTGGACCGAACTGAATAGTATCGGCAATGACTTCAGTACGATAATTTTTCTTTCCATCTGGACCATCCCAAGACCTTGTAGTAAGTCGGCCTTCGACATATGCCATAGCTCCCTTTTTGAGGTAAGCAGAGGCTGTATCAGCTTGGCGTCCAAACACTACGATATTGTGATAATCCGTATTTTCTTGCTTCACACCGTTTTTGTCTTTCCAGACTCGATTGGTAGCGATTGAGAAACTGGCAACATTGACCCCAGATGGCAAAGCTTTAAGCTCTGGATCACGAGTCAGGTTTCCGATAATAAATACTTTGTTTAAATACATATTAATGTTTATTGTAAAGCTACTAGGTCCTCACCTTCTACTGCAACTGATGTATCAGCTTCAGCTTCTGTTGCGGGTTCTTCTAGGTTTACATCTCCTTCTGGAGCGTTTGCGGATTCAGTTGAGTCGCCTTCTTCAGAGTCTGCGGCACGGTTATTTCGCCCGTTTCGGTCGCGCAATCCACCAATCACTGTATTTTCACGTACAGTTGTAATGAGGAGGTATCGCAAAATTGAATCGAAGTTTTTAACCTCCTTTTCAAGTGCTGCAACTTCGTCTGAAACCAAGGTAAACTTGATCCAGCCGAAATATGCATTTTTATACCACTTCTTCTGACCTTTGACAGTCTTTGCGATGTCATAGGCTAGATTGATTGGCTTCGGCGCATCTTCAGAGATGAACTCGCCCCCGAGCTTTTCAACAAATGATTTGAGCTCAGAAAACTTTACAGTTACATCGTCTTCCGAAAGAGTAGGCACGAAATGAAAACCGAGCTCGTATACACTGAGTCGTTCTTCTCGTTCTAAATCTCTGTTATGTTCCGTAGTCATGGCACTTAGGCTACCACAGGATTGAATATTGTGCAAATGAACCCCACTATGAAAGCAATTGAAATATGGCTCAATTTAAGGTTTTTTCGGGAATTAGGCCAAATCAGGCTACAAAATAACTTCATAGCCAATCTTTAGCCAGTCTTAGTCCTACCTTTGATTGATTCTCGAAAGAGCACTAAAATTCAAGTGCAAATACTTCTTTGGCAGTAGTGAGGAGTTCCTTGGCCATACCCACTTCTGAAATACCGCGTATTTGAGCCATCTTTTTAACTACTTCGATGACATATACAGGTTCGTTTCGCTTGCCCCGAAATGGCACCGGTGCCACAAACGGGCAGTCAGTCTCAGACATAAAGCGATGTGCCGGTAGTTTTGATATAACTCCTTCATATACTTTTGCAAACGTAATCACACCAGTAAAAGAGACTGTAAAGCCTCGTTTTAGAAACAATTCAGCCTCTTCAGGAGAACCTGCAAAGAAATGAATGTTTCCTCGCAATTTTGCTTTATCCCCCATGAAATTCCCATCAAGAATTTCTAAAATTTCTGCATAGGATTCACGAGCATGAATCATAAGTGGTAGATTGTGCTCTAGAGCGATTTCAATTTGACCGATAAACAGTCTTTTTTGCAGTCCTAACATATGTGTACGGTATTGTTCTGGTACCCGAAATACATCAATGCCACATTCACCTATACCGACCACTTTTTTATGCTTTACCAAGCCCGCAAGCTCTGCGAGTATACTATCGATTCGCCCTTCGGTAGTTTGTAGCTCCACATCGCCAATTTGTACTCCTGAACTCATAGCTTCTTCGAACCAATCACAAATCTCGGTCGGATGAATACCAGGGATAGCATAGAGATGCGGATGCACTTCTATGTATCGTTCGGCAATTTCAATTACTTTTTGTGAAGATTCAATAGTGGTGCCAATATTTATTATGGCGACACCTTCTGTATATGCACGGCGAATTACCTCTTCCCTATCTTGATCATAATCAGGAAAATTGAGATGCGCGTGAATGTCGATGTATTTTATTTCTGGTTGCATGTGTGATATTTCTAATTATTGCTATAATTGAAAAATGTTCAAATTACCTGTTAATAAATATTTAAAAATACTTGCGATTGTTTGTGCCCTTGGTCTTCTCTATATAGTATATATCACTGTGTCTACACTACTTGTACCAATAGGAGATCCTATTCCTCAACCACAGCTCCCTCAGCAACACTAATCCTTCCTCATAAACAAAGGTACTTCAGGAAACTCTCGGTTGTTAAGCAGATTCAAGATTTTAACTGAAGTTTCAGGCATGATCGGTTGGAGCGCTGATGCAATTTTGTATAGTTCAGCCAACAAGTACGCTACATCTCGCTTTGCTTCGTCGGCAGTCTCCACAACTTTTATTTTTTTAAATGGTGCATGTTCTTGAATATATCGATCGACACTTCCGATACGTCGCCAGACAATATCGCTTGCTTCGGCAAAATTAAATTGACTAAGCGGAGCATCAAGTGCGAGAAGAATTTCATTACCACCTTCTTCGATACCATCAAAAGAAATTTCATAAGACACTGCCATCTTGAGGATTCGGCTCGTAAGGTTACCTATTCCATTTGCCAATTGCGTATTGTAAGCCTCCTTAAAACGCTCGAGAGTAAAGTCTCCGTCTTCATATGCCGGCAATTGATGTGCAATAAAATACCGCAATGCATCTGCACCATATTCAGCGACAATTTCGAGTGGATTGATAACATTTCCAAGAGACTTAGACATCTTCTGTCCACCGCTCGTGATAAAACCATGAATAAAGATCTGCTTACTTGTAGGTAGACCAGCGGAGATAAGCATAGCTTGCCACATAGCAGCTTGCTGTCTTAGATTATCTTTTCCAGCAACCTGTACACCAGGCCATACTGTTTCAAAAACTTCTTTCTTGTCTGGCCAACCTGTAGTTGAGATATAGTTTACAAGTGCATCAAACCAAACATACATAACATGTTTTTCATCGCCAGGCACCGGAATTCCCCATGGCATCTTTTCCTTGAGGCGTGAAATACTAAAATCTTTAAGTCCTCCCTCGACAAAAGATTTGATCTCATTGAGGCGACCTTTTGGAACAACAAAATCTGGCACCGTCGCATAGAGATCGAGGAGTGCTTGCTGATATTTAGAATACCTAAAGAAATAATTTTCTTCTTTAATCAATTGAATAGGTGTCGTCGGGTGAATCGGACAAAGACCATTTTCTAATTCACTATCTTGTTTCTCAAGCTCACAACCAATACAATATTTTGTCTCATATTCTGCTTTATAAATATCACCTTTTTCTAGACAAAGATTCCAAAATGCTTGCGCTGCTTTTTTATGGTGCGCATCTGTAGTTCGAATAAAATGCGTATACGAAAGATTGAGAATATCCTTAAGTGCCATGAATCGATGGGCAAAGCGGTCAACATAGACCTGTGTTTCCTCCCCTTGTTCTGCTGCTTTTTGATGAATTTTTAATCCATGTTCATCTGTACCTGTATTGAAAAAAACTTCATAGCCTGCCAATGTTTTGTACCTCGCGACAATATCTGCTTGGATGATTTCGAGAGCAAAACCGATATGCGGATCGGCGTTTACGTAAGGTAAAGTAGTGGTGATATAAAATACCGACTTTTGCTGACTGTCTTGGGACTGTTTTTGTTGCTCGGTATATGACATAGGGTGAATGATAGAACAAAAAGAGAGATAAATAAAGGAGTTGGCTTTATACGGTAATAAGTGGCAGGTGTTTTCATTATGTTCATAGTAGATAGTATTGAATACTTAATGCATACCTATATCATGTATGTCCGACATCAAAGACCATTCTTACTATTCCTACTATGAACATATAACATTTCTACTCATATAATCCCACATCATCTCATATAACACCGTTGCTTAGCCCTAATATACATGATGTTGACCATACGATTTAAATACGTATTTTACTGAGAAACTAACTCGTAAACTTCTTTTTCCGATCTACATCATCCATAAATTCTACCAATGCCACTGAAATCGGCACTGAAAGTAAGACTCCGATAAACCCTGCAAGCTGTGCACCAGCCACCAAAGCAATGATAACCAAAAGTGGCGGTACCCCTACTACTTTTTTTACTACAAGCGGATAGATAAAGTGTGCCTCAATTTGTTGAATGATGATGTATGCTGCGAGCACTACGAGCCCAAGACCAAATCCTCCGTCTAGAGTAGCCAAGAAAAATGCTGGTATTGCAGAGAGTGTCATACCTACAACAGGTATAAGTTCAAATACTCCAGCAACTACAGCAAGTAGAAGCGGATGTTTTACTCCGAGTAACAACAGTGCCAAATATGTAAGTACTGCCACGATAAGTGCAAGTAGTAATTGGCCTTGCATCCATTTTCCAATTTTGCGCTCAGAGCGCCGCCATAAATCCTTTACATATGCTTCATGCTTCACCGGAGTAACTATCGAAAGAAACTCTCCTACCCCATCTTCACGTACAGAAAGATAAAATGAAATTACGAACATAAGTATCAAGCTCACAATCCCGCCAAAGAATCCTGTCACTGTGCCATATACTCCGCCAGACAAACTCGAAAGTGAATCAGTAAAATACCCAATCACGTCTCCAACTGAAATAGTAGTCGGAAGTTCAGGGAAAATTGCACGCGCACTTGTAAAGGCACCGTTGTGTAGATTATTGAAAATGTCTGCAGTCTTTACATATCGTGGCAATGAATTGAGTGCGGAGACAGTCTCACTAAAAAGTGGTGGCATGACAAAGGTAAAGAATCCAATCACTATAGCCACCAGGAGTGAGTACATGATGATGGCAGAAATTGCACGTGGAATTTTACGCTTAATAAACCACTTTGTACCTGGCTCTAATACAGAGGCAATCACTACTGCAGCAAGTATGATGAGGACAAGGTTTGCGAGTTTAAAAAGTGTAAATACACCAATCGCAAATAATGAGATCTTAAATAATGAGAGAAAACTTACATTCCATATACGAGAGTCTTGCATATGCATAGGATAGCACTATAAGAGGTCAATGACAAAACAAACCAAGCGATACTATGTCAATATACTTGACAAATCTAACCTAAAATTGACTTATACTGTATATTGTAGTATAATGTATGTTGTATATTTGCTCTTTAACACCTGTTGCGATTTTGCCTCAGCATTTTGTATCTTATCGGACGGTATATCCTAGGCTTAGGATATAAGATGCTGAGGCTAAAAAAGTATCCGCAGACACCATATGTCTTGTGCATTCCGCATGAGAACTGGTTACCCTTCGAACTTTGAATACCCTCTCGCAAAAAAACCTAACCATGAAAAAACTGCTAATACTCGCAGCATTCGCTACATCAATCGCTGCTGCTGCCTTCGCGCAGGACCAAAAGCCTGTCGCTGCCGACTCAGGCCGACCACTCGAGGTCATCGCCTGCACCATCAAGAGCTCAGCTCCACCCCTGTCGAAAGACATGTCAAACAGGGCCCCGACCGTTACAGTTGATGGAGAACCCATCAACGGCTCCAACAACAATTGGACCTCACTGGAACACCGCATGGAAAACCTTATGTTCGGTGGGTGGGGCGATCACTCAAACCTGTACTTCCGGTGGGAACTTCGGCAGGCTGAAAAGACGGCCAAGCGCGTCTTCCTCGGCTTCAACTTCAAACTCTCGCCTGAGCATAATGTCCCGGAAAAGGTGGAGCTTCGGCTCGTCACCAGTGGGGACAATAACCCCATCCGCAATGCCCTGTGGGATCCAGCTAAGCTCCACTGGAGCTTAGCGCCCTCCAGTGAACACTTCGCTACCCTTCCGTGGAAAGAAGGGTTCAACGAAGTGGAAATCACATCCGCGGTCCAGGAATGGGTCAAGCGCCCGGAGCGATCCCAAGGATTCGTCTTGTCATCGACAACGAACCAAAAGGTCTCAGTGAAGGTATCGGGATTTACCTTGCGGTGGGAGTAACGTCGGTACATCACAGGTGAAAATACGAAGCTGTCAGAGGTCCAAGACCTTTGGCAGCTTTTTCTCTTTTAGGTATATTTATATGAACACTAAAGAGAAATATTGACAGTATAGTACATTTATGTTTAAATCATTTCGTGGCACTCTTCGGTACTTCTACTTGAAGAAACATGTTCACACAAAAAAAGTACACAACCAGACATCCAGCATCCAGCCCATGAAAGCAATACTCGCAATCCTCGCCCTCTGCTTCACCCTCTTCAGCACCGCCAGTGCTGAAGAACCGAAAATGAAGGCAACTGACCAGACGATCAAGGTCGAGACCAAACTCGGCGTCGGCCGGTTCAACACAATCCTGGACGGTTTCAAGGAGCAAGGGATTGAGATCGGAAAACGTAACCACCCAGCACCCCCTGCTGAGGTGGAAATCACCTATGTCTCGTACACCAATCCAGGTAAAGACGAGACCGTCACTCCGGCACAGATCGAGGC
>JBJOQZ010000022.1:0-17694 GCA_046049705.1 Candidatus Parcubacteria bacterium
TGTTATCGCAATCATCGGTATTCTTTCATCAGTAGTACTTGCTTCTTTGACTTCAGCTCGTTCAAAGGGTACAGATGCAGCTATTCAGTCTGCTATGTCAAACATGAGAGCTCAAGCTGAACTCTTGTATGCAAATGCAAACTCTTATGGTCCAGATCTTGCCATTGTAGCTTGTCCTACAACTGGAAACTCAATTTTTGCCACAACTACAACTGGTAGTCTCAAAAATTTGATTGCAGATGTTGAATCAAAAAACGGTTCAGCAGCTAATACATTCTGTGTATCTGAAGACAATCCTGCTGCATGGGCTGTTATTGCATCTACAACAGGAGGTTCATGGTGTGTAGACAGTACAGGTGCATCTAAGGCATCAACCGGAGTGACTGGTCAAGCTTGTAACTAATAATATTAGTTAGGTATAACACAAACAAAAAGACGGTATACACCGTCTTTTTGTTTGTGTTATACTTTAGGAAGAATATTGTTAATACAAATATATTTATGAAAAAATTACAAAAAGGTTTTACATTGATTGAGTTATTAGTCGTGATTGCCATCATCGGAATCATGGCTTCTGTAGGTATGGCAGCATTGAGTTCATCAAAAGGTAAGGGAGACGATGCTGCAGTTAGATCAAACCTCAATAGTCTTCGTTCCCAATCAGAGCTATATCATGTGAATCATAAGAAGTATGGGTTCAATGTTTCTGATGTCACAGATTGTATTACAATTACAACATTTATGGCCTCAACTACAGGCCAGGGTGCTGGTTCAAAAATCACAACCAATCTTATTAAAAATGCACGAGGTTCAGCAAATGTGAGATGTGCTGTTGCAGCTGGTGGTAGCACATGGGCTGTATCTGCTTTACTTACAAATGGTGGATATGTTTGTGTGCACGCTACTGATCAGTCAATTATAGCTAGTACGACTGGTACTCTTGCAAACTCAATCTCAAATAATGCTTGTGTTAGATAGGGGATAGATTTAAAATACTGCTATATGTTTTCAGTATATACATTCATGGCAGGATTCCTTTTTGTTTTCGGATTGATTATTGGTAGTTTTCTAAATGTATTAATTCTTCGCTACAATACCGGAAAGGGATTTGGAGGCAGGTCAATGTGTTTCTCTTGTGGGCGAACTCTTACAACAAGAGACCTCTTTCCAGTTTTAAGTTATCTCTGGCATCGAGGAAGATGTCGAACATGTAAATCAAAAATCAGCTCACAATATATTATCGTTGAAGTGTTGACTGGTATATTATTTGTATTTACATATTATCATAATCTACATCTACTTAGTGCATCGGCTTCTGTATTTACATTAAAACTTGCAGTCGACTGTTCGCTTATGTCGCTCTTCGTGTCCATGGTGGTATATGATATACGACATAAGATTATCCCAGATCCTGCAGTGGTACTTACCGCACTTCTTGCTCTACTAGGGCATATCATCCTTGGTACACTGACTTGGTCAGTTGTGCTTTCCGGATTTATTCTCGCTGCACCCTTTTATCTTATCTGGCTCTTTTCAAAGGGTACAATGATGGGACTTGGAGATGCTAAGCTCGCAATTACGATTGGCTGGCTCTTAGGTATCAGTGCAGGATTCACTGCAGTGTTTTTTGGATTCTGGCTCGGCGCCTTGGTATCAATCTTGATTATTATCTCTAGGCCAGAAACAAATCAGTTGAAGCGATTTGCAATTATCACCCTTGTAAGTGCATTGCTATTCTTTTATATACATTGGTACGTGCTCATTGTTGCACTATGTATGTACATACTTTACTTCATGAGTACTAGTACAATTGGGAGACGATTGGTGCGAAAGGGATATGTTCCACAACTTGGCCTTAAAAGCGAAGTGCCTTTTGCACCTTTTCTTATTGCCGGACTCCTCATCGTATACTTTTTAGGGTATAATATGTTTATATTTACTTTACTCTAATTTATGGGATTCATTAACAACACTCATGCATTGTACAAAAAAGGTGTAGCGGGTATGAAAAGGGCATTTACGATTGTGGAACTTATAGTAGTAGTTGGTATTTTCACTCTGGTAATGACTATCGCACTCTGGAATCAAAAAGATTTGAGTAATAGTGTCTTGATTACAAATCTCGCATATGAAATCGCACTGGCAGTTCGAGAAGCTCAAGCTTATGGAATCGGGGTACGTGCAGATACGGGCGCAAATGATTCTGGGGATTTTCAAGGAGGATTCGGTATCTATGCCAATATAAATAATCCAGAACAACTTATTTTGTTTCATGATAAAGATGGCAATATGCAGTATGACTCAGCAGGAGGTGAGACTTTCGTGGTATATAATTTTCAAAATCAAAGAGGGAATCGCATAAAAGCAATTTGTGTAGCCCATACTCCTTTAAGTCTACAAGGTCCATGTACTGCGGTATCTGGCACTAAGACAGATGAAGTCACAATCCTATTTAAGCGTCCTAATCCGGAAGCTTCCTTCTTGGTTCCTGCAACTCAGCCGATAGTAAAAGGTCCAGCGATTATTGTGCTCAATACCCCATCTAATAATAACTGTCGAGCAGTGGTAGTTGAAACAACAGGCCAGATTCATATCGAAAATGCTCAGAGTACTTTGCCAGCTTGTAGTAATACAAATTAAATAATATGAATACAGCTCATCCTATTTCATCACAAATAAAAAGGAAATCTCCTGGAGCTCAAGGTGGTTTTACATTGATTGAAATGATGGTTTCAGTGAGTATTTTCTTGATTGTAATGACCATCGTCCTTGGTGCACTTCTTTCGATTATCGATGGAAACAAAAAAACACAATCAATAAACTCAGTGGCAAATAACCTGAGTTCTGCAATAGAAAGTATGACGAGAGATATCAAAACAGGGTATCAGTATAAGTGTGGAGTGTCTCGAGGGACTATTATCGCTGGGACAGAGAGCACAATCTGTGACCCTGCAACTGCACTTGATACTATTAGCTTTATTTCAACTATTTCAGGTAGTGCTCGAGCTGGTCAGTACTGGCTCAGTGATCCTGATCCAATCACTGGTCGAAAAGGTATTATGAAATTCTTCTGTCCAGCAAATATAGATAATCCAAATGTAAATTGTAAAATAGGATCAAACTATGAGTCTTTGGTGATTACTTCTCCTGAAATCGATATTAAAGAAATGAAATTCTATGCCAAAGTTCCTACTGCAGGTACTGATCAACCTGGGGTATTTGTAGTGATTAAAGGTACTGCATATATAAATAAGACTCAATTCTCTGATTTCAGTATACAGACTTTTATTTCTCAAAGACTACTCAATATTTAAATTATGACATTACATACACCTATTGCAAAAAAAATAAGAGCGCAGAAGTATTTAATGCAGACAAAGCAATCCGGACTTACTATTGTTGAGTCACTCGTAGCAATCTCTATCTTAGTAATCGCTGTGCTTGGGCCACTAGTGATTGTTTCTCAGGCATTGCGTACTTCATTTTTTGCTAGAGACCAACTGACTACATACTATCTCGCACAGGAAGTTATTGAACATGTCCGAAATCTGAGAGATAAAAATTCACTCACTAAAACAGATGCTCTGGAATGGCTCAATGAAATTACATATATAAGCGGCTCAATCGAGACTTCGCCAACCATTGAACCAATAGATAGCCCTAATCCAAAGAAATATAGATTAGTAAGAGATGGTGGATATAAGCTGGAAGCATGTCCTTCAAATGATTGTGGAAAGCTCAATGTAAATACAGTAACTGGTGTGTATGGTGAAGTGTCCGCTGCAGATATGAAAGAATCTATTTACACACGTGAAGTCGTATTTTATCAAGCCCCAGGTGATTCACTTGGAGAGCAAGAAGTTGCAATTGAAGTAACTCTTAAATGGAATCAAGTCGGAGGTGTATACCAGTTTAAGCTTAGAGAAAATTTATTGAATTGGAAGATTCAGAAGTTTGAATAACATAATTATTGTCATGAAAAAACTATTATCTCAAATCAATATATTTAGGAAAGAAAAGAATAAAGCATTTACTTTATTCGTATCTTTGCTCGTAGCTTCACTTTTGCTCGCAATTGGTTTTTCAATTGGTAATATCTTGATTAAGCAACTTATTCTTACTCAGACGGGAAGTGGAACTCAAATTGCTTTTTACGCTGCTGATAGTGCGTCAGAGTGTACATTGTTTTGGGATAGAAAAGATTCCGATGGTATTACGTTGACTGATGGCCCTTTTGGTACTAGTACAATTGCTGATCTAAGACTTGTTTGTGGAAGTGGTACTGCAGCAGATGGTGGTGGTTTGGTTTATGGATTTACTAAGACTTGCAATGATGGACTGTGTGGGGCATTGGCAACTGCTGCTACTTCAAGTTTCTTTATCGACTACCGTGATCCGAAGGATCCAAAGTACCTTGCTTGTGCTCATGTGACAGTATTTAAGACATTTGATGTAAATACTGGTGGTGAAGAAACTACTATCGATTCACGAGGATATAATACTGATTTAATTGTAGATGAGAGTGGAGGGGGGTATACATATGGATCCACAGCAGCAACTGCACGATGTAATCTTGAGAGACCGCGAGTGGTAGAGAGAGGGTTATATTTGACCTACTAATACAACGTATAGGTACATGATATAGCAGTGTAATCTATGGCTTGTTTGTTGGTATATCGTGCAGTACTATAATGAATATGAATAAAAAAGAGGCTGGAATCAGAATACAGAACCTGCGAAAAACGATTGAACATCATCGGTATAATTACCACGTCCTCGATAAAGAAGAAATTTCCGGCGAGGCACTTGATTCATTGAAGCAAGAGCTTGTCCTACTCGAATCACAATTTCCAGAATATATAGATAGTACATCGCCTTCACAGAGAGTTGCAGGTGAGCCTCTTAAACAATTTGAAAAAGTGCCCCATAAAGTTGCTCAATGGTCTTTCAATGATGCATTTACAGTAGAAGATATTCAAGAATTTGATACCAGAGTACATACATTTTTAAAGAAGGCTATAGAGAATGGGGTAGATGCGCAAGGTACTGCATTTTCTCCTCAAGAAAAACAGAGATTGGAAGAAATTCTTAATCGAGGAATTTCGTATACAACAGAGTTGAAAATTGATGGATTGAAAATTGTATTTGAATATGTAGATGGTGTTCTCATCTGTGCAGCTACTCGAGGTGATGGAAAAGTTGGTGAAAATGTCACACATAATATCCGCACTATTCAATCTGTTCCACTTTCATTGCACCAACCTGTTAGTATTATTGTCGAAGGAGAAGTGTGGATGAGTAAAAAGAATTTTGAACTACTCAATGCTGAGCAAGCTCGACTAGGGCTACCTCTCTATGCCAATCCACGAAATGTTGCCGCCGGAACTGTGCGTCAACTTGATCCAAAAGTGGCTGCCAGTCGAAATCTCGATGTCTTCATATACGATATCGCAAGATATGAAGCATCAGAGGTTCAGACACAATATGCAGAATTAGATTTATTGCGTGACTTAGGATTCAAAGTTAATCCATTTGCAAAAGTACATACTGATATTAAAGGCGTTATTTCATATTGGGAATCTTGGCATGCAAAATCAAAGAAGCAAGAATATTGGATCGATGGGGTAGTAGTTAAGGTAAATGAAGTACTTGTCCAGAGAGCGATTGGATATACGGGTAAGGCTCCACGATTTGGTATTGCATTTAAATTTCCTGCAGAACAAGTCACCACAATAGTAGAAGATATTCAGTTGCAGGTAGGTCGGACAGGGGTAATCACTCCTGTGGCTCACCTTAAGCCTGTCTTGGTGGCAGGAAGCACTGTATCGCGTGCCACGCTCCACAATGAAGATGAAATAGAGCGCCTAGATATACGCATTGGAGATACGGTGATTTTACAGAAGGCAGGTGACGTGATCCCTGATATTGTCAAGGTCTTGACAGAGCTCCGTACTGGCAAAGAAAAGCCATATATTTTTCCGACACATGTAGCCGAATGTGGCGGCGATGGCCGTATCGAGCGTGTTCCAGGGCAAGCTGCATATCGGTGTGTGGTTAAAAATTCTGGAGTTATGCATCGACGTCGACTGCATCATTTTGTCTCAAAAAAATGTTTTGATATTGAGGGTATGGGGCCAAAACAAATTGATGCACTTCTCGAGGCTGCACTTATCAATACAGCAGATGATATCTTTACATTGAAAAAGGGGGATATGCTTAGTTTGCCTCGATTTGGTGAAAAATCAGTGGACAATTTACTTGAAGCGATTGAAAAGGCTCGCACGGTATCTCTTGCACGATTTATTTTTGCTCTCTCGATTGATCATATTGGGGAAGAGACTGCGGACATGTTGGCTCGGCATTTTAAGACATGGAAATCTCTGCAAGATAGTGCTATGCAGGGAGATATAGATACCCTTATGCAGATTGAAGGAATTGGGACGATTGTCGCTCAATCAATTATCGACTGGGTGAAAGAAAAAGAGCATAGACTGCTCATCGAGCGACTATTAAAGCAGGTATCAATTGTCGATATGTCGATACAGGTTGCTGGTATTATGTCGAGTGCTTTGCAATCAGCTCAAAAAGATTTTTTTAAGGGCAAAATATTTGTACTCACGGGTTCATTGGAAACTATGACAAGAGATGAAGCGAAAGGGTATATCAAGGCACTTGAAGGTAAATCCTCGGGATCAGTTTCAAAGGATACAGATTATGTCATCGCTGGAGAGTCTGCGGGTTCAAAGCTCGACATGGCTCAAAAACTCGGGATTACGGTTCTATCGGAAGAGGATTTTCGTAGACGATTAGGTATGCTATGATGGCTTTTATGTCAGATAGCCAAAATAATCCCCAATCAGAGTCAAAAGATGGTGGGCATACTGTTGCTGCATTTACTATTGAAAATATAGAGAAATTATCAGCCCTTTCTCGTCTTGCACTTACACCCGAAGAAAAATCTCAGTTCAGCAAAGATATCGGAGGTATTTTGTCATATGTGAGTCAGATTCAAGAGGTGGCAGGGGATACAGGTCTTCTCGATGCACGACTTGAGACGGGGCATTATGTACATAAAAATCAAATGCGAGACGATATCGCAACTACAGGCACTGGATCTGAACTTAATCCAGATACTTCGATTTTAGTCGACGAAGCTCCAGAACATACAGATGGCTATGTGCAGGTAAAAAAGATTCTATAATATCGCATACTATTTAACCTATATACGTTATGACAAACAGTACAACATCTATGCAAGGCCTTACAATTGAAAGGGCACAACAACTACTCTCTTCGGGCGATATTACTTCAGTGGACCTTGTAACATATTATTTGGACGTAATACAAAAAAAAGATGCAGATATCAATGCATACCGAGAGGTATTTGCAGATTGTCTTGCTGCTGCAGGAGCTGCAGATGCTTTGCGGGCAGAGATCAAAGTAAAACATGGAGGTGATGCGAAAGCATGGATTGCTCTCAAACCGCTTCTAGGCATGCCAATTTCAGTAAAAGATAATATCTTGGTAAAGGGGCATATTGCTGGCGCAAGTTCGAAGATGCTCGAGGATTATGTTGCGCCATACGATGCAACTGTAATCGCTAAACTAAAAGCCGCTGGCGCAATCTTTATCGGGAGAGTCAATATGGATGAATTCGCTATGGGTGGTTCGACTGAAAATTCAGCATATGGCGTAACAAAAAACCCGCATGATCTAGAGAGGGTGGCAGGAGGGAGTTCAGGTGGATCAATTGCGAGTGTAGCCATGGACGCAGCACTTGCTTCACTTGGTTCAGATACAGGGGGCTCTATTCGACAGCCTGCAGCGTATTGTGGAGTAGTAGGTCTCAAGCCGACATATGGTAGCGTCTCAAGACATGGGCTTATGGCTATGGGATCTTCACTCGATGTTATTGGTCCAGTAACACGTACAATTACAGATGCTAAAATCATGTTTGATATTATTAAAGGAAAAGACAGTTACGATGCCACATCACATGATAATTTGATGCATTCTGGTGTAGATATAACTGCACTATCTGAAGGTCAATCTGCACTTGTATCAAAAATAAAAAGTGGAAATGTAGATGTAAAGGATATTGTCGTCGGTGTAGTACCTGCACTTATGTCTATTGGAGGTATTGATACTGCGGTGATTAAGGCTTTTGAAAATACTATCGCATATCTGAAGTCCCAAGGTGTACAGGTGCGAGAAATAGAATTACCGCGCATATCATATTCACTGGCGACCTATTATGTCATTATGCCTGCAGAGGTTTCATCAAACATGGGACGTTTTGATGGTATGCGATATGGCTCAAAAGTAAAAGGTGATACTCTTCTGGCGGAATATATGAATACAAGAGGTCAAAAACTTGGCAAGGAAGTACGTCGAAGAATTATGCTTGGTGCATACGTACTATCTGCTGGATATTATGATGCATATTACAATAAGGCTCAGATGGTACGTGAGATATTGAAAGAAGATTTTAGAAATGCATTTAAACAAGTTGATGTGATTCTCACACCTACTGCTCCGAGTCCTGCATTTAAGGTTGGTGCAAATACCTCTGATCCAATCAAAATGTATTTGGAAGATGTCTTTACAGTGCCTGCAAATTTAGTAGGAATTCCAGCATTGTCAGTACCCGTTGGTGTGACTGCTGATCAAAAACCTCTCCCACTTGCTGTTCAGTGTATGGCGGCACATGGTATGGAGGAGGCATTGTTTACGATAGGGCATGCGATAGAAAAAATGAATATTGCATAAGCATGTGATTATGTGGCGGTGTTGCAAATAAATACACTATTTATATAGGGTCTTCTCTAAAATTTGATATACTTCTGTATATGGCTGACAAAAAAGATGCAAAGGATGCAAAAAAACCTGCTCCTTCGACGCCTTCTATTGAGAAAGTACTCCTCACCTTTTTAGGTTTGTTTGTATTACTTGTTTTAGTGGTATTGCCAGCAGTACTATCTGCTTTCAATGTTGATTCAAAAGAACTTTTTAGCTTATATTCAATTAAGGAGTTTTTGATTGTATTTATTGCAAAGGTATTTACGACAACAACATTTATAGCTATCTTCGTCACTTTACTTTTTTTGGTGCTTATCTTTTATACTAAATTTAGACTCAATCAAGTTATGGAGCAGCACAAGATGTCTAAGCAAACTCTTACAGTGCCACTTGGTTCAGCTATGAGCGGTGGTACAGGGTCTGTGCAAGGGCAACCAGTATTGCCTGGTGCACAAGCGGTAGGGATGTCTATCCATGGACCTGAAGCAGAAGGTGGAGCAGAGAGATGGAAAGATATCGAATATAAGATTAATTCTGCCAGCCCTTCTGATTGGAGGTTGGCTATACTTGAGGCAGATATTATATTGTTTGACATGTTGACACAGATGGGTCTTCCAGGAAAAGATTTGGGTGAAAAACTTCGTGCAGCAGACACCTCTTTCTTTAGTACACTCGATGATGCTTGGCGAGCACATAAAGTAAGAAATGTTATTGCTCATGAAGGGGCCGCTTATGAATTAAGTTTCAATGAAGCTCGAAAAACAATTGAATCATTTAGGAGGGTATTCGAAGAGTTTTATTTTATCTAGTATTGCTATTGACAAAACCTCAAAATAGTAGAAAATGTAATTTACATTCTTAGAAATGCAATTGCGGGGAGGTGTAACAGTTGCATGCAAGGCTCATAACCTTGATGACCAAGTGCAATTCTTGGCCCCGCAACAAGTAGACATTAAATTAAAGTTATACAAAACCATGCTCCTCGGGGCATGGTTTTGTATTTGTTATGATTACCACCCAGGATTTTCGTGGGGTCTTTATTTTATCTAGAAAATATGCTATAAAACATGAACGTCGACGTAGCTCAGTCGGTTAGAGCGGAGGACTCATAAGCCTCAGGTCGGTGGTTCGATCCCACCCGTCGACACAAAAAGAGTATGGCAGATAGCTATACCAGAGGAGTGGCCGGTAGTACCTTGTACGCTGCCGGCCTTTGAATTTACAGATTTTTATGTATAATATGCTACATTCTGCATCAAATTACAGGGTTAAACTTGTAGCTAGGGCAGGGTACAATGCGCTCGTAGTTCAGCTGGTTAGAACGCTCCCCTGTCACGGGAGAGGTCGTGGGTTCGAGTCCCATCGAGCGCGCCAAATAAAAAAAGAATGTGCAAAGGCACATTCTTTTTTTATTTCTGCGCCTATAGGGTGGGACACAGAAGACCGGACGATGTTTGATATTAACTCTGAGAATGCAACCCAATATGATTTCCTTCTGAATCTTCCATAAGACCCCAAAACCCCATTTCACCCATCGCTGTTTTAGGAACAAGTACCTTACCACCATTTGCTTCCACTTTATCTAGAAGGGTATCCATGTCTTTTGTGGCAATATATAGTCTTGGACCAGTTGATCCTGGCTTGATAGTAGAGTCAGCAGTGATACCAAAACCAATCGTATCTTGCCACTCCGCTTCACTAAGAGAAGTTGCCATCTTCTGGTCGCCTTCGCCTTTTACATCAAGTGTAGTCCCAGTCACTTCACTATAGAATTTTACTGCTCGATCAAAATCTAAACTCGGAATAGATGCCCATGTAATAAGATGATTCATAATTATTGTATAAATAGTAATAGGGTGATTGTAGCACGTAATACTACACAACGGGCTTTATTCTTCGCTGGTATTTAAGAAAAATTCTTTGAAAAAACGTTCTGGTTTTGATTTGTCTAAGTTTCGAATGATTTTTTCTATTTGAGTTACACCTGGGATACGTTTTGATATAGCAATATCGTCAATTCGAGACCAGAAGCAACCAGCTTTTATCTTTGTTTCTATATTATTTTTTGTATCGATGTTGCCCAAGAAAATGTGACATAGCATATGGCTTATGAGCTCAGTTTCATTGTGGACTGCAATATATGTATCGCCAACATGTTTGAGGGGGATGTCGAGCCCAGTCTTTTCACATAGTTCACGTTTTGCTGCCTCATGGATACGTTCTTCAAGGTGAATTTTCCCATATGGAAATCCAATATAGTTTACAAAAGGGGCGCGAGTTCTAGTATAGAACAAGTACTCAGATTTACCTTTTTGAATCACAAGCAAGTTAACAATTTTTGGTTGAATTCGTTCACCTCCAATATCAAAAGAAATCTTATCAACATACAGTTTGCCTTTTGGACTTAGGCCATACCACTTCTTTTTGTCTTTAGTAGATAGTTTCTCTGTAAGTAAACCTTCCTGAGTAAGTGCCTTGAGGTGGTATGCAAAAGCATTGCTCTGAACTGCAATTGGTTTTAGTTCTGAGTATGTAGCACGAGGGTGTAGGGAGAGTCGCTTTAGGATATGGTATCTTATTTCGTGCATATATGTAGTGTAGGGCTTCGGGTTATTTGAGTCAAATTGATTTGACTTGAATCACTGTGGATATGTACTACTATAGCTCTGGAAACACCTGTTCATTACATCGTTTGTTGATGGACTTTAAAAAGGTTTCTCAGGCAATTCTACAACCAACTACACCTCTTATACTCATGAAAACACTAAGCAACATCTATACTCTTGCTGATCTGGGTCCCGATATCCACATCTTTGCAATTACTGGTGGACCTTGCAGTGGCAAATCCACTGGTATGTCCAAGTTATACGAATACCTCACCAAGCGCGGATACACTGTCCTCGTAGTACCAGAATCAGCAACAAAGCTCATGCAAGGCGGGATACGTATTTCTGATACTTTACCACCGAAAGATTTCCAGGAATTAATCTTGCGCGATATCATTGCCCAAGAACAGGTTTTCTGGGATGCTGCACGAATTCTTCGTGACCAAGGTCAAAAGGTAATCGTCCTTTGTGATAGAGGGACGATGGATGGTGAAGCATATGCAGGTGAGTCTGTGTTTGTGGAAATTGTCCAGAAACTTGGCCTTGAATTGGCGACGATCAGTGCTCAGCGATACCATGCGGTCTTTCATATGCGTTCAGCAGCATGTGGTGCAGAACATTTCTATACGTGCTCCAACAATGATACACGATCAGAAACACTGGGAGAGGCTGCAGCAATCGATGAGAAGACACTTCATGCTTGGTATCGGCATCACCATCTACGTGTCATCGACAATGGTACTGGATTCGAAGAAAAGATTCAGAGACTATTGGCAGAGATTTGCACTGTGCTCGGTGATCCGATTCCAATTGAACATGAAGAGAAGTTTGTGGTAGATAGTGTCGATTATGTGCCTCAATTACTCGAGAGAGTAGGGAAGGTGCATTGGACTGATATCGTCCAGACATACTTGCGTGAACTGAATTCTGGCGAAAGTCGTCGGGTGAGATCGCGTGGTGATGCTGGAGGGACCACATACTTCTACACTACCAAGGTTCATATCGGATCTGGAAAACGGATTGAGTGCGAACGCATTATATCGCGCAAAGAATACGAGGTATTACTTTTGGATGCAAATCCACATTTGTATTCCATTAGAAAGCGTCGCGGTGTATTCTTTGTCGATGGAATATGCTATGAACTCGATGTCTTCGATGATCCGCATAAAGGCTTGGTATATCTGGAAGTTGAGCTTACCCCTCCTCTTGGAACACCTGATCAGCCAAGAACAATCACTGCAGATACTCTTCCTGAGGTCTTCCGCGACCTTAGATTACGCCGTGTGACCGATGATCCTGCCTATGGCAACTTGGCACTTGCTATACCAAAGGAATAATCTAAGGAAAAACGGAGTGGATCAAAGGAGACCTAAACTATGACCCAGACCCGCGTTTGGTTTTGCCAAATGCGGGTTGTCTTGTATCTTGTACTGGATTGGTAGTCAGGTCCACTTAAGGTTTAATTCTCCACCAAGAATCCTTGTATTCAAACATAAAAGGGATTGTAAAATCACTACTTGCATCGATCTCAAATGAATCAGTAACAGGTGAGTATGTTTGTACTCGAATCTCTTTCTTCTTTGGATTAAAAGTATATATACGCAGTTTGCCATTGCCACCTTTCTCACGAGTCTGATAGTTTTGCATAGTCTGATATACTTTGTAACCACAGTTATTTGTACTTGTCAGAATTGCTTCACCGTCTTCTCCATGAAAATGTCCAGACCATACTAATTTTATTGAACAATTATCTTCGATTAATTTTTTCCATATATCTTCACCTGTATTACCCTCGTTACTGTACTCTCGGCTTTTGTCTCGAGCTAGACCGTTGTCAGGAAGATACTTGTGAGTGGTAATGGCAGTATATGCATGAGGGTGTTTTTCAACTATATCCTTTGCCCAATCAATTGAATTATTTGATGGTTCAACTTCAAGTCCAATAAACAAAAATTCAATACCCCATATTTTGAGCATTTGATAGCTATTCGCATTTTCTCTTCTATTTCCTTTGTACCAATCATAAGAACTATATCTCGACACAGGGAAGTATGTATTGTATGTCTGTAAGCCAGAGTCTCTTGATCCTGTCTCTGTATCATGATTACCCGGTACGATGCTATATGGTATATGCCCGTCGAGAGTTTCGAGGCATTTTGAAGCATCTTCCCATTGTTTCTTTTTAAATTTCCAACCATCGACGATGTCTCCTACATGGCTTACAAAAACAATATTTTTCTTTTGTATATTATCTACTATCCACTTTGTTTGTTTACAAAATAACTCAGGGTCATCAGCAGAGTATTTTTGTGTATCAGGTAACACTATAATTGAAAAAGTTGGCGAAAAGAGCGTTATCCATACTTTTTGATACAAAGGAAACAGAAAATATATGCTAATTAAAAATATAAATAAAAATGAGGCAAAGAATATTTTCGCCACAGAGAGTTTTATGCGTTTGTTATTTCCAATCTGTTTATGCTGTATGTGTGGGGCGGTAGAAATAGGTGGATATTGCATAGATATATTATACATCATTATGTATAATGATGATTAGTAATGAATATTGAAGAAGAAAATCCACAATTGGTTCGTATTAAGAAAGTGAGAAAAAGTACTCGACCAAAAAAGAGTGCTAAAACAGATGCTTCTGTGTCTATAAGCACTGATCTTACCGACCGAATTTCAATTAAAAGAAAGAGTCAGGCCAGGGTAAAGTCCAGTCTTCAGCCAATCCTGCGTGAAGAAGTATATTGTGCATATCCGACCCCACCACATCTCCCGGATCACAAAAAGAGAGTGAGTACTTTTATTCGAACGGTTTGTATTGCAGCAATCCTCGCTTTTATTCTCTCAGATTACTATCTTGTTGTGCAGGCATTGCGCAAAGCAAAAATACAAATAAATGAACTAACGCAAATCATTAACACTTCTGCGACAACACGTATCTCAAATGAATTGGATCCAAAGCAGAGCATGTTGCAAGATATCGGGAAGCGAATAGATTTACCTATGGGGGAAGAACCGACAGTGGTATTGATTGAAGATGCGGAAAAAGCATCAAAAGAACAAGCATTTTACTCTCAGGTCATAAAGGGTGATGTGGTGGTTATTTATCCAAATGCTAAAAAGGCAATTATTTGGTCACCATCGAGGATGAAGATTGTGAACGCAGGAGTCGTAGATATTCAAAGCAATCAAGTTCAAAATAGCACTGAGACAGCATCGACAACTAAGAAAAAAGATACACAATAAGGTC
The DNA here is from genome assembly GCA_046049705.1 of Candidatus Parcubacteria bacterium. Lineage (GTDB taxonomy): Bacteria > Patescibacteriota > Minisyncoccia > Phycocordibacterales > CAIZLB01 > DALYDD01. The sequence continues at coordinate 14,665 of JBJOQZ010000022.1, forward strand.
ACTTACTCAACTTTCTTTTTCTGTCGCGTATTTACTATACGATGCAAACGATATTGATAGATTGCAATAGTGAGGAGAGTCATCAAGCCAAGTAGACTGATTACGTGGCCAATAATCACAATGTATGGGGTACTAAAGTAGAGTGAAATTGAAGTGTTTTTATCCGGGAATACAAGTGTGTATCCAGGGCTAGCAAGATATGTTGGTAATCTTGTGCCATCTTGTGCTGTCGCTACCCAGGCCGGAAAATAACTTTGTCGAATAAACCAAATTGTCTGAGTGAGGTGTTGTGATTGAGATGGTGTGTATTTACCTTGCTTAGATATATTGATATTAGTATTACTCATTTCAAGTGAAAGAGGGTCTTCACGATACTCAAATGGTTCAGATGCAATAATGTTTGAAATGACTTCATCAAATGGAAATATATTATTTCTCACATCAACAAAAACAACTTGTTTATGTCTTGCAAACTTTTTTACAAATTCTCGATATTCGTCAGCATAGTTTTTGTTTGCAAGGATAAATATCTTTCTGTCTGGGTGTATCAAAGAGTTTTCAATGACTTCGATAGCCTTAGTAATATTTTTTGTTTCAAGGGTGGCAAAGACAATATATTTTGCCTTATTAATTTCTTCAGCATTTTCTTCAATAACTAGAGTATGCGGATTAAAAGTAATTGATTTTGTATATAGTTTCTTTTCAAAAGCAATTTCTTGAAAACGTGTATATGTTGGATCACTAATTTTTCTATCCCTAAATCCATTTTCGGCAAATATAAGTGTAAGGGGTGTCTTGATTTGGGTAGCACGAGATTGAGGGTTCTTTGATTGAAGAATCGAAAATGAATTAAGTGATATGTCTTGTCTAAATAGTTTTGATTTTGCTATATCAATAGAGTTCTGGTTCTGCAGAATATCGCTATTTCCTAATACAATCGTGTTGATACCGAGAAATTTGAGTAAAGCATAATAATCATCAATAAAACGTACACCTGAATTCGTATTTTGTACAAAGTTGATGAGTGCCCAGTTTTCTTCCGCAGGTGAGATCATGATTTTTGCAATCCGCAAAAACACTGAATTAATGCTTGATTCTCTTAAGTTGCTAAATATAGTATGTACCCCTGATGCACCGAGTTCTGCGTCGATAGCGGTTTGCCTCACTGTGGTATAAGTAGGGTATCCTCTTCCGTGCACGAAGACAAGGTCGCGGTCAGGTGGTCTTGTTTCAGTTGATATTTTTTTTACTAATCCGGATGCATCCTCGATTGTATGATTAAAATAGATTGAGTGCCAGTTTATATCTCTGATACTAAAAAAGATACATAAAAGTAAGATAACAAGAGCTCCGACATATCTAAACCTATACATCAATTTAAACAATATGTATGCCAGTGGAAAAACAAGTAATACGAATGCGGTTTCATACCATCGCCATAACTGGATAGGTATACTAGTTGATACAGATACGCTTCTCTGGACTATGTCGACAAATCCTAAAACCAAGAATACTTGCATTAAAGAGAGAAAAAACAAAAAAAATGACTTATCCTTACTTCTATATGATACCCAAACTGATACTAATGCTACACATAATATGGTACCTCCATTTATAAAGAATCTATTACTTAATCCGATGTCGACTGTATGTATACCTGCAAAATAATCATAAAAATATACCATCGGCATAGTCCAAAATGAGGCTGTCGAGATACCAATCAAGAAGAAACTAAACGATCTGATTATTCGTTGTAATAAGATGGATATATTTTTTTTCGAAATAATATTCTGAGAAGAATATGGGGTAGTGGTAATAATTAAAAAAGGAAGTATTACACAGAGAGTAAGAAATGCATGTGTATTTGAGACAAGTGTAATGCCTGCTGCCAAACCACCTAGTATAAGGTGGTGTATTTGTCCTCGCCAGAAGTACCATACTGCAACTATAAACCAAAACATGGCAAATTGATGACTAAAAATCCCATCAGATAATGCATTTATACTTGGCGCACCTGGATTAGCTAATATAATTGTTACTATTGCGATTATGATAGGTAGAAATACACGCACCCCACGTATGATCCAGTGCTCATTTGAAAATATCTTTTCTATTATTTTTTTTCGCTCAGCAAGTTCAGATGTAAAAAAACGCTTTAATATTTCAAATAATAAAACAATATTTGCAACTATAAAAAATTCAGAAATTATTTTATATGTAAATATATCTACACTATACTCACCGGACATAAATATACTTGCGAAATAGTAGGGGACCGGAGGATAGAACAATGGAAATGGCGTGCCAGCATACCATTGTGGCAACCATCCCCATAAGGAAGGAAATATCTGCGACGTAAAGACTTGGATGACAGAAAAATGAGTAGTATTGTCATATCCAATTACATTTTCAAGTGAGTGAAAAAAGTATAAAAACTTGAATTGAAACAATCCTATGAGCGTTACGATAGACACAAGAGAGGTGATATATATACAAAGTTTACGCCAGGCAATCGTTTTTTTATGCATTATCACGGCATTATACCAAAAGAAAGCTATATATCTATTGTGGGTACAGTAATAGTGAAAACTGTTTCATTATCCTGCACGGTATGTATCAAATTGCCCTCAAAGTATTTCTCAATAATATGTTTTGAGACCGATAATCCATACCCACACCCTTTGCCATTTTTGGTTGAAAAGAAAGGTTGAAAGACTTTATCGGCAAATTGAGCAGGTATACCAATCCCGTTGTCTTTGACTTGTATACATAACTCTTGTCCTGCGATGTACGAAGAGACATGTATCCGTGGTGTATATACTTGTCTCACAGAGTTTTCTTTAGCAGCGGTCGTCTCTAGGGCGAGTGCTTCTATTTTTGATATACATGCATCAATGGCATTGCTGACTAGGTTTGTTATGACATGTGAAAGGAGAGTGGGGTAAGTGTACAAAATAGTAGATGGATCAACTTCATTGTGCCAATCGATACCATGCTTTAATAGTTGGTGTTTATGGAGAGTATAAATAT
>JBJOQZ010000023.1:0-3854 GCA_046049705.1 Candidatus Parcubacteria bacterium
GGGCAGGTGGCCCATTTGACGCATTTGCGGATTCTCCTATAAAGCCACATGTCTTACTGGGACTCGATCCCCATCAGACATCTGCTGTTCGGGTAATCCTCGAGCGCGCCGGCTTGTCTGATGCTGCAGCGGCATGAGATCCAATAGAGAGTAGACAGTCTCTCAAACATCAATAGCCGGACCTTCTCACGAAGGTCCGGCTATTTCATTTTCAAAAGAATTAAACTAAAAAGTAAATCAGGATTTTGATTGGTAGACTTCCTAACTAATACCCAATCAACCCAGGGATATACAACATCACCATTGAGATAATAATAAGTACTACCACAACACCCCAAGCAAACTTTATATATTTTTTAGCACGTGGATCAAATAGCATAAGTGCCTTATATTGTACTATAATACAAAGACTTATCAATCAGCACCATGATGATCTAGGAGATTACATTATGGCCTGAGTTTTATTAGAACCATGCGAGAATTTCAAGAAAAACAAAAAATCAGAAAACGAGTATATTCACGCACGAGTATTATTGCACTTTTAATTCTTTGTATCCTGATTGCCAAAGGTTTGGCGGGTGTATATGAAAAAGAAAAAGCGAGTCGTATAGAAGTAGAGCGTCTCACAAAACAAAAAAGAGAAGTAGAAGAAAAATTAAACATGGTTTCTACACAAGCAGATCGACTCAAGACCGATACTGGTATCGAATATGAAATTCGAAATAAATTTGATGTGGTAAAAGATGGGGAAGAGGTGATTGTAGTTGTTGATAAAGAATTTCCGCCTCCACCAGAAGAGAAAGAAGGTGTATTGAAGCGATTTTGGCATTCAGTAACCGGCGTATTCAAAAAAGATAAGCAACCTAAGTCAGAAGAATCTAAAGATCAAGAATAAAGATTCATATCGCATAATCCACACGGTATTTGCCTGCAGTTGATGTACATGGGATGCACCTTTTGACTAAACTGTTATTTTGTATTATACTCATTCACAGATAGATTTTTGATTTCGATTTGCCATCGATGCCATACACAATGTGGGCTACATGTGTATCGATGGTTCGCGCGGGGCAGTCAGGACTGCTTATTGGTGATTTCACCTCCACCTTTCGAGTGGCTTCTGGCTGCTCCGCGCCCGCAACTTTGGCTGGACGAGGAACAAATGCCAGCCCCTGGTCGGGGCTGGCCCAGACAAATGACGTAGACGGTTCCTATACCTCTACGGGAGACCTTCGACCTTTCGTCGGAATATCCGCCAGGGCGGTCGACTTGACCCCCCGTGCCCAAGACACTCAAGCTTGGCCGCCCTGGTTCAGGTCTGCCTCACCTCACCGCCTTCGATCGAGATCGATTTTCCATCTGTTCTTTCCTTTATATTCAAGAGCGTGTGCTATTGTAGCCCGCTCTTTTTGTTTACCTGATATACTACTTATACTATGTCAGACCATAATCAATCGCATCATTTCCATCATCCACAATTGCAGTCAAAAGATTTATCAAAAGAGGCTCCACGAAGTCCATACACTTGTATTGCAGGTTTTGCTATTTTGGCACGTAGTATAGATAAGTGTCGGGCAGATATACTCGGGACCGTAGGCGAATATAGTTTCAATTGTCCGCTCGATAGACTGTTATTTTCTTTTAAAGGAATACAAGCAGATGAGTTTAGGGAATTTGTTTCAACTGGTGCAACAGATGATGAAATAGGGGTATGGATGCATGAACATGGGGTACCCAAGACAACAATAGAGATAGAAACATGGTCAAAGAGTTGGAGTGGAAAATTTGATGCAATTGTAAGAGAGGATGCGACTTATTTTAGGTAAATAGAAAATCAAAAAAGAATAGGCGGTATGCAGTACATTAGATTGAAAATCTAATGTGGATATACTATCATCGTTAGATATCGCCGATGTAGCTCAGTTGGTAGAGCGCGTCCATGGTAAGGACGAGGTCACCGGTTCGATCCCGGTCATTGGCTCTATTTTGGTGTTACATAATCTAGGTTCTGTCCTCGATACTGCGTCCCGCGGAGCTGCTCAAATCATGCAACACCTCAATTACATAATAGATGCCAGCTCCACAGTTTTATATATGATATGATTTGTGAATGATGAAATATACGCTGAGATTCTTTTCTGTAGCATTGTTTATACTAAGTTTGTTCATTGGTCATACTGTGTTTGCATGTACTCCTATGCGAGGGGACCCATGGTTCAACCTTAAGGTGTCAATCGATGCAAATACCTTACCACCAGGTGTAAGATTTGTGGAAAATTATCCTGGGTATCATACACAGGTTTTATTAAATACTAGTACTACAACACCTCTCTATCTTGTGGTAAACAATGAATTAGGTGTACATGTGCCAGTACATAGTGATAATAAGGCCACTGAATTACCTGAAAATGAAATACCTTTGCGTAAACTCATTTCTGATCAAACATACTATTGGAACCAATCAAATGGATGGAAAATATCTAATTCTAATGAAGGTATTGCCTTCAAAGAGATTGGTATTGAAACTATGTACAAATATGGAGATGGACGACCTAAAAATACAGTAGCACCCTCTATGCAAGAGTTTTCATTCAGAGCATATTATGGTGAAGATCCAGTCATTATCAAGGGTAAGATTGAATATTTATTAAATAAAGATTATGACGGGACGATTAATGCAAGAGGTGTGGAAACATGTAATTCTTGGGGTAGGGCTCCAAGTATTGATACAGGAAGACTCTTGCTTGCTGTTGTAATAGCGGTAATACTGTTGTTAAGTCCAATTCTGATATATGTGGTGATGAAAAAAAGGGTTACGAACATAAAGCTTCTAAAGTACGTCATCATCATTTATACCTTAGTTGTTGTAACAATATTGTATCTAGTTGCTCATGCAACCGGACTCATCTATATAATGTAATAAATATGAATATGTGGAATCTCGATGATCTAGAAATAAAGCAGAAATATGATGGAATACTCGCAAGGATTGCAGAGATAGAAACTGCTATGGGGCAGGGTGATTTTTGGGCAGATAACCAAAAGGCGCAAGTGATTGTAACAGAGTATCAAGAGCTTAAGCATGAACTGGAACATGGTCCGCAGAAAAAAGTACATAAAGGTCCATACGATGACGGCGGAGCAATTATGACTATCTTTGCTGGGGCAGGTGGAGATGATTCTGAAGATTGGGCCGCACTTTTATTTGGGATGTATTCAAAATATATTTCAAAAAAAGGTTGGTCTGCAGGTATTTTATATGAACATGAAAATGACCATGGTGGGTATCGCAATATTTCATTTGAAATCAGTGGACGAAATGTCTATGGATTATTGAAACATGAATCAGGAGTGCATCGATTGGTGCGCATTTCTCCATTTAATGCAAAAGCGCAGCGACATACAAGCTTTGCACTTGTTGAAGTAATTCCAAAATTTGAAAAAAATAGCGGTGGTGCAGCGGCCATGGAGATTCCAGACGATGAACTCGATATCACATATGCGCGTGCAGGTGGTCCGGGTGGACAAAATGTAAATAAGCGCGAGACTGCAGTGCGTATCGTGCATAAGCCATCAAAATTATCGGTCAATGTCAGCAATGAACGTTCGCAAGCTCAAAATAAAGAGCGGGCACTTGCGATGTTGAAGGCGAAGTTATATACCAGACAAGAAGAAGAGCGGGTAGCTAAAGAAAAAGGTATGTTTATCAGTAAAACTGTAGATGCAGAGTGGGGGAATCAGATTCGATCTTATGTCATGCATCCATATAAGATGGTAAAAGATATTCGTACTGAATACGAGACGTCAAATATTGATGATGTACTTGAAGGAGATTTAGATGCATTTATAGAGGC
>JBJOQZ010000024.1:0-4934 GCA_046049705.1 Candidatus Parcubacteria bacterium
TCCACACTAGTTGCGATATACGCTGAGCGTCACCATCGAGACCTGCATCTTTTCGCATTTCATCTTGGATGTTTTTTATGATTGATTGGATTTGAGACATATTTATTCTGAATAAAGACTATTTTCTATATTTTTAATAACCTCCATGTATTGATCTCGACCACCAAAGATTTCTTCAACTATTTCGATAGGTGTACCAAACTCGGTAAACGGAGAGACGACAAGGTCTTCTATACCATCGATAGCAGTGATTCCCTGATCAGCATATTTAGCAAGAAGCAAGTCAATAATTTCTCGGGCTTTACCTTCATATTTTGCAAAATAGTCATTTGTTTGGACCTTTTTCACCCTTTCTCCACGGGTCATTGGCTTCTTACCATACGCAACATGAAGAATAAGATCAAAAACATCTAAATCTTTTCCAATTTCTTTTCGAAGTTCTTCAAAAGCTACCCCTCTATCGAGAAGTTCACTTACAATCACATCTTTACGCTCTGACTCTTTCCATCGAGCAAGGAAGTCATTGATAGAGGCAAATTCTGAAGTAATAGTTTTCTTTGAAAAATCTTGGAGGGATTCAGTTATGAGTTTGCCAGTTTGTGGATCAATGTACTGAACTGTTCTATGTATAGGGTAAAAATCGACACCATCTTTAATCCGAATCTTCTTTGGTTTTTCTTCTGTCTCTGTTCCATCAATAAGAATGTCAGCCTGGGGATCACCCTCTTTTATTTCTTGCTCTGATTTTGTTTCCTTTTCTATGTAGTCAGTTACGTCGATAGAAGCATTGCCATCATGTTCATACACTTTTACTGGATCTCCATCAAAAGCAGGATCAGCAAATAGTCTTGTCACGTTACGGAAGTCCATAATAGTGAAGTAGTATTTACCGTACTGTTCTTCCACACGAGTACCGCGACCAATGATTTGTTTAAATTCTGTCATCGAATTCATAGGTGCATCGAGAACGATAAGTTTTACCGTCTTTGTGTCTACACCAGTAGAAAGAAGTTTTGATGTTGTTGCGATGACAGGATATCTTGATTCTGGATTTATGAAATTTTCTATTTCTAATTTACCAACTTGATCATCTCCAGTAATTTTGACAATAAACCGAGAATTCTCTTTTACTTTTTCAGAAAATTCATTTACAAGGCATTGTCGCATTCGCTCTGCGTGAGCGATATCTACACAAAAGACAATTGCTTTTTGATAGGTATCAGTTTCTCTCATGAAATCTGCAATACACTTAGCAACGGCCTTATTACGAGAATCAATAATTATTGATCTATCAAACATTGATTCAGTAAAAATCTCATCAGGAACAAGGTTACCGTCCACATCGACAAACCCTTGCGGTGGTCGCCATTCATCATTATTGAATCTATATCGGATCACTTTATACGGTGCTAAAAATCCATCTTCAATTCCTTGTTTTAGAGAATACGTATAAACAGGTTCACCAAAATACTCCTCCGTACTTCTGTCTTTGGTTTCTTTTGGTGTAGCCGTGAGACCTATTTGAGTTGCGCTACTGTAGTGAGTCAATATTTCACGCCATGCACTATCTGCACTCGAACTTCCTCTATGGCACTCATCTACAATAATCAAGTCAAAAAAGTCTGGTGAAAATTCTTGGAAAAGTTTTTTTCGTTCTTCATCAGCTTCTTCTGATCCTTCTTGTGAATTACCTCCACCAGTTAGACCTTGATACAAAGCAACATATATTTCATAGGCCTTATCCGCTGTACCATTTTTAATACGAGTCATAGCAGAACCGAAGTGACGAAAATCACCTTGCATAGTTTGTTGAGCAAGTGCAGTTCGGTCTACAAGAAAGAGAATTCTCTTTTTCTTTTTAGCTTTCCACAGACGATAGATAATTTGAAACGCTGTATATGTCTTACCTGTACCAGTTGCCATTACTAAGAGAAGTCTGTTTTGGCCTTTTGCCACCGCTTCAACAACTTTATTGATTGCATTTTCTTGATAGTATCTTGGACCTTTTCCTGAAGGATCATCAAAGTAATCTTGGAGGACAATTTCTTTTTGCTCTTCGTTGTAATCTTTTGATTCTGAATATCGTCTAAAAAGTTCATTTGGGGACGGTAGCTCATTTATCCGTAGTGAAGTTTCTGTGCCCTTTAGAAAATCAAACTCTACAAACTCATCACCATTTGTACTATATACAAAAGGAATATTAAGTGTGCGTGCATAATCTTTAGCTTGTTCGAGACCTGCCCCAGATGTATGGTTATTATCTTTGGCTTCTATGATAGCCAGTGGTAAATGATTTTTATAATACAAAACAAAGTCTGCACGCTTCTTTTCTCCTCGACTAACAGACTTACCAAAGATTTTAATTCTTCCTGCAGTAAAAGTTACTTGCTCTCTAATCTGAGTCTGCAAATCCCAACCTGCATCTGTTATTGCAGGCAAGACATATTTTGAGCAGATGTCTTGTTCTGAGAGGGATTTTTTATCCATATAAATAACATTATCCCATAAAAAAGGTAAAAACTCAACGCTTTTATTACCAGTTTTTATTAAAACTTTAACTTAAATTTATAAGAAAATAATCCTCAAAAATACGTAACATTGACACACCCTCCATCTTAGTGTTTTATGGTCGGAGATTCAGCGCGTTTGCTGGTCACAAAACCAAACCTGTTCCTCGTCAGTATATGAATAAAATCCAGAAAGGGCTGAACATCATGTGTTCAGCATTGTTCCTATTCGTCGCCGTCATGGCAATTCTCGAATCTGTCTTTCAGTTCGAAACCAGGTTCTACGATTCCACTACGCGAGCACTTATGCTCCCTTGGGACCTCACCGGTCCTCTAGCGGAGAAACGGCTCCTTGCTGCTGTCTGCCTCCTGTTGTTTGGATGCTTCGTGTCATGCATCGCTGATATCAGCGACATAAAACAAGGCAACTTCACCATCGCAGGTGCGGTCAATACCATCACCTCGATCGGGTCAGTGATCATCTGCCCAACAGCAGGTGCACCCATGCAAGCAGTTCAAAGTGTACGTGCCCTTGCAGGACTCGGTCTTGAAGGAGACCGTTATGCCACTGCCACTGGTAGTTTCAATCGAGGCAAACCAGGAAATCGCCAAGTCACGCTGATCAATGGTATCTTTTTTCCGGGAAGTGGACTTGAGTACCGGGATAGCAGACGAAATATCATAACTCAAGATGTCGAGCTCATGTGGCTCATCGGCAGAGAGTTTCAAGTCGGCACTTCAACATTTCGCGGAGTAAAATACTGCGATCCATGCAATCGTCCGAGCAGCCTCGCACAAAGAGAGCGAAACTTCAAAGACGCGTTTTTTGACCGCGGTGGTCTGATTGCTGAAGTCGTGATCGAAGGCGTGATTGCCATCGATAGCCCGATAATCTTACCTCCAAAAGGGTATTGATTTTTCTCTTTCGGAGGCACATAGAGTCACTTCACCCCTCACAGATCTTGTATTTGTGAGGGGTTAGTCTTAATCCCCTTCCACCTCTCTCGACTGCATTTATGTGGCCAATTGCGCCAGCCTTGATTATTGCGATACTCTGGAAATTCAGATTTTTCTACCCAATGCAGATTATTGTCATCTGTGATATGTGTCGTGAACTCTTTGCCATTTAAGTGATCTATTTCATGTTGAAAAATACGCGCAGTGTATCCAGAATATTCTTCTTCTACCAATTCACCTTCACGATTATATGCGCGAATTTTGATATGCTTTGGACGTGAGACTATTCCACAAACACAACTTGTCGAAAAACATCCTTCATACCATTCTTCTTTTTCATCTGACATCCAAGTAATCTCTGGATTGATATATAGTCGCAAATCCCCTACGAGACCTTTACCATCTGCGATTACATCGACAAGAGCAATTCGTTTTGAAATACCAATTTGTGGTGCAGCGAGCCCAACAAGTAAAGGTTTACCACCATCGACTTGTTCGCCGTATGCCACCTTGAACATCGTATCAATGTCTACCTTTAAAGATTCAGTCATAACCACCCTATCGTCTTGTACTTCAATAGGTTCTGCGATCTTAAGTAACACTGGATCATGAGGCGGCACAAATTGTGCAAAGTTAATTTGGGTCATGTAGGCGCATTATACCACCTAAACCTACCGATTATTTATAGTATACTTACCATATGAAACTTTCTCGACTTATACGCATGAGCAGACCTCGATTTTGGATCTATGAACTAGGGCCATATATTGTCGGTATTGCTGCCGCGATCGGTGCCGACTTGTCTATATGGACCAGTCTCCCGATTATCGTCTTTTTTATCTATTTCATGTATCCGGCAAATATCTATATCTACGGTATCAATGATATCTATGACTACGAAACAGATAAACTCAATCCAAAAAAAGTCGCCTACGAATCTCTTGCAATGCCAACTGAACATCCATTGATCTGGAAGCATATCATCTGGGTAAATGCACCATGGATTATCTATGCTCTCTTTATTCTGCCACTTTCCAATCTCACCTTTCTTGCTCTCTTTCTAGCTTTTGCAGGTTGGTACTCTGCCCCACCAATCCGTGCCAAAGCAAGACCAATTTTTGATAGCCTTTTTAGCGCCGGACACTATGTTGCCACTGCTGGATTTTCATATCTCTTGGCGCATAGCTTGGCGGGCACTACCCCATCATATCTTTCTCTTCTCATCGGATCACTTGGCGGACTTGCTTGGGCAATTGCCATGCATGCATATTCAGCGGTACCAGATATCAAAGCAGATGGAGATGCAGGACTTGCTACTATTGCCACTTTTCTCGGTGCACGAAATACAATACTTCTCTGTGCCGCCCTCTACACAGTCGCCACAATTGTCGCAAGTTATTATATTGGTCTCATCGCCATCATCGGCGGATTTGTCTATCTTTGGTATATGCTTCTTTCACTTCGAAAAAT
>JBJOQZ010000025.1:0-4955 GCA_046049705.1 Candidatus Parcubacteria bacterium
ATGCCAGGCGCAGCACTATATGGCAAACCATCTGTAATCACCGCACCTACACCTACTTGCTTCATAGCTTCTGGACCAGTTTTGAGACTTACTTCTCTACACTCCGGTGTACACCATACATATATATGATTTTTGGCGCAGTCATCACAAACAAGAATATGTCGATGACACATATCATAGGCACAATGATCATATCGCTCAGTCTTTGCTTTACATACCTGACATTCACCAATGATTTCTCGACGCTCTTTTGCACGTGGATCGGATCCATCTCCTGAAACATCCATAGTGATTCGATTATCAAATGTATATAACGTACCTTTAAACTCTTCACCCGTCTTCCCTGGGAATTTGTCCATATACATATGCATTCCCCCGTCGAGTTGATAAACATTTTCAAAACCTTTTTTCAAAAGATATCCTGATGCTTTTTCACAACGCACACCACCTGTACAAACAGTGAGCACTTTTTTCTTTGTGATTTCAGGATGTTTTTCTACAAGTTTTGGCAATACTTTTGGAAGATCACGAAAATACTCCATCTCTGGATTTATAGAATTTTTGAAATGACCCGAACGGAACTCGAAATCATTTCGCATGTCGATGACTACAAAGTCTTCATTGTTTTCATACCATGCTTTGAGTTCTTCTGGTTTGAGGTGGATACCAGTGAGCTGATTTGGATCTACATCTTCCCCTTCAACTTCAGTAAGTCCAAGTGCCACAATTTCTTTTCGCACTTTTACTTTTAGTTTTGGAAATGCTTCACCGTTGCCAGGACTTGTCTTGATTGGTGTTTCCTTGAGATTAGCGAAAGATTGTTCGCGAATTGCAGAAATATATGTCTGCACACTGTCAGTTATACCTTCTACTGTGGCGTTGATCCCCTCTTCTGCTATAAGAACTCGGCCGGTAAGCCCGAGTTTTTGCCCAATTTCTTTATGCCAATGCATAAACCCTTCCGGATCTGCGATATGTGTGTACTGATAGTATAAGGCCACTGTATAGAGAGGTGCGGTTACATACTTAGATACCTCAGCTTCAGTTTGAGCCGTGGTTTCGGATATTTGGTTAGTTGTATGTACAATCTGTGACATATATATTGGTGACCAATTTGGTAAATATCAGTGTATATCAAAATGTAAGGGATTTCAAGGGAAAGTATTGACTTTAGATGATATACATGTCTTTATTATTCTAATTGCTTAATAATCAAATACATCTAAAAACCTTTCCTTTTCTTTAGGATTTTTTCCTCTGTACACCACCTCTTTCTCATTTCTCCAGCTAAGAAAAAAGAACCGGCAACCAACACAATATCTTTACCCTTAGCTTTTTTTAATGCTTTATCCATTGCAATATGCGGATCAAGAGTTATGATGACCCTTGCATCCTCTTTGAGAAATGTTTGTGACATCTGCGCAAGCTGTTTTGGATGTGCACACTTTCTATCCTTAATCTGAAATCGAGTGAAATATATACTATCCGCAAGCGGCACGATTTGATCAAGGATCATTGACTCATCTTTGTTTTCTGCTAACCCCAAAATAATATGTACTTTTTTATACGGATGCATTTTCTTTAGCTTCCGAAGATTGACTATAGTGCTCGCAATCTTCGATCGATTATGCGCACCATCCAATATGACATAAGGTTCTTTTTGCATAACCTCAAATCGACATTGGAGTCTTGCAGATTTGATTCCATGTTTTATGTATTTTGATCCAATACCGATATATTCTGCAATACTTGTTACGAGTGCAGTATTATAAGTCATATAATCATCTTGTATCGGAACTTGCACCATAGGCACTTTTAGGCTCGCACAAATATCTGCAAATAATTTCAGTAATACGGGTCTTTGTTCGGCTGTAAAAAACTGAGACCCTTTTTTGATAATTCCTGCTTTGTCTAAAGCTATCTTTTTCAATGTATTACCAAGTAGTTTTGTGTGGTCATAGTCAATTGTCGTTATCGCAGTGACAACTGGAGACTCGATGACATTTGTCGCATCAAATCTTCCACCCAGGCCAACTTCGAGAATTACCCATTCACATTTTTTCTGCTTAAAATATATGAAACCAATAGCGAGAAAGATTTCAAAATATGAAGGGCGCCCATAAGGACCAGAGAGATATGCTGTATCAATATACGGTTTGAGATAGTCGACTATATCCGCAAATTCATCTGGAGCAATATATAGGCTACCGACTTTTATTTTTTCTATTGAAGTTGTTACGAACGGTGAAGTAAATGAGCCAACACATTTCCCTGATGCATACAGTATCTCATGGAGCATATTGGTCACACTTCCTTTTCCTGCTGTTCCTGTCACATGGATATATTTCATTCCTTGATCAGGATTACCAATCAAATCAAGGAAATACCTCATGCGCTTGAGATATATCCCTAGATTACGAGACGGGACCATGAAATCTTGCTCTAAGGGTAAATTGGATAAACCTTCTAAGTACGCTATAGCAGCGTAGTATCGTGTAAATGTATTCATACTATTAAGTAAATCTAATCTAATAAGAAACCAGGGTTTGGCAATGCAAACGAAAACGAGAGCGATTAGATTTACTCTGTAAAACTAGACCATGTTTGTATGTATGTGTTTATGAGCATGGTATTGAGTGTATAGGTGTATGTAAGCACTTGTATCATAACAAAGGTATATTTTCTGTAAACAGTCATGGTGCACCTTTATGTATTCCAATTATCACTCCACTTGATATCCAACTCTGATGCCATTTCCTTCTTTTTTAATTTTACGGATGCGACATGCCCCGATGTCACTCAACTGATCTACATGCGTTCCCCCACACTGGATACCGAAGTCACCATACCACACTGTCCGTAACGGCTTCCCACCAGGACCTGTCATACCTTTATCTTCACTTGTATCAAATGTGATATTTGTTTGTATATTTCGTCCAATAATATTTGCACATGTTTTTTCCAACTGATCTTTGATCAATTCCAAATCGATCTCTGCAACGTCTGTCGCATACTCAACATATGGACCATTTGGAAAATGGTATCCCTTTGTCGGTTTCCAGTCTTTACCCATTTCTTTTAGTGCCATATCAATAAGGTGCCCTGCACTATGTAGTCTGGAATTGAGGATTCTTTTTTCTGTATCTATATTGCATCTGACAGTGTCTCCGATTGAAATAGGTACAAGCTGAGAATTGGTACCGTGCATAACTCGCCCGTCTGCATATCTGACTTCAATGACATGTAGTATTTCACCGATAACATTGGGATGTACTGAATCAATAATCTCAAGAGTCCCTGTATCCCATGGCTGTCCGCCACCTTGCGGATAGAAGATAGTTTGATCAAGGTATAGCTCAACTGTACCATCTTCTCTTTTTCGTATGTCCGCTACTTTGGCCTGACATGTATACAACTTCATATCTGACATATACAACAATGTAGTATCTTTGTCTTCAGTGGTTTTATCAATATGGTCATATGTGTTCATGTAGCAAATATATATCTGTCCTGTATCTATCGCAATGTATCTGTCATATATATCATATTTGTAACAATTTGTTATATATGTTACAAATGAACTAATGATAAAGATTCAAGATATTGTTGCAAATATTGTCCGAAATGAACCGGAAGCATATTATGCCCTCTCACAGGGATATATGAACTTTTCTGCTTATGCTGCATATATTCATCCAAAGGTAGAAAAAATGTGTAAGAAAAAAGTACTCAAACAAAGTATTGTGGTAGCACTTTCCCGTTTAGCTGATAAAACCACTAAAGCAAAAAGCCTCATACGGACAATTGATATCGACGATATTACAATCAAAACTCCACTTACTGAATTGGTATTCATGAAGACCGACGCGATACTGAAAAATATTTCATCTCTCTATCGTAGAGCCAATATCACAAAAGATGAATTTTTAACATTAACTCAAAGTACGAGTGAAGTAAGTATTATTTGCAGCGATCGTATTGTGCCAATAGTTAAAAAACTGTTTTCAGATGCACCGATACTTTTACATAGCCACCTTGCCTCTATCGGACTCAGTCTCAACAAAAGGTATTACCATGAACCAAATGTTACTTATTCCCTCCTTCATAAAATTGCCCAAAAAAGAATTGTGCTGGCTGAAACAATTACTACCCATACTGAAATTATTTTCGTTTTTAATACCAAAGATCTTGAAACGATAGTAAGTTTATTTGTATAACTTCAAAAACGAGTTGGGCGTTATGCATACTTTGAACACCCTACATCTTCTCCGGCACCTCAATCCCCAATATATAGAGGCCATTTGTAAGTACCTCTAGCACAGCCTTGGTAACAGTCACGAGTTGTGCCGAACGAGTTTTTGTACTCTCGTCTGTCGTATCAACAATATGAGTATGTGCATAACAAGCATTGAAGGTACCAGCTAAATCAATTAGATAAGTCGCGATAGCGTGTGGCCCGTTTTCTACATATGCCTTTTCTACAATTTCAGGGAAAATATAGATTTTCTTAATCAATTCTTTAATAGCATTTGCATGCAGAGGACCTTGCTCTACCGATTGTCCTGTTAACAGTTCAAATAATAGTGGTGTAATTGGCGCAGGTGAAATAGTTTGTTCTTGTGCCTTTCGGAGTACTGCTTTTGCACGTACAGCAGTGTACTGAAGATATGGACCAGAATCACCTTCAAACGACATAGCTTTTTTTGCATCGTAGATTACATCTTTTCCAGTACCTTGTCTGAGTACCAAGTATTTGATTCCAGCAATTGCCACTTGATTTGCCGTCTTCATCTTTTCTTCATCTGTCATCTCTCTATCTTTCATAAGCTCAAGTACAAAAGATCGTGCAGACTCTACCATTTCTTCCGCAGACACCACGTCACCAGTTCGAGAAGACATCTTTCCTGTAGGCAAAATCATCATCCCATGTGAGATATGTGTATTTTTTCCTGTTA
>JBJOQZ010000026.1:0-2520 GCA_046049705.1 Candidatus Parcubacteria bacterium
TTTTTCATTTCTCTCAACCCATGATATGACACGTCGTTTTGCAGACTTAATCGAGACATATGCAGATATTCCACTGATTGCAACTGCGATACCAAATACACGCATTGTTGCCGACCGCTGCGATGTCCATGTCAAACTTGGAAACTGGGTATTTCCAAAACTCGATATCGATGCGCCAAAAAATCCTGATGGTAGTTTTGTGAGTGAAAAACCATACGATGACGAGCTTCGTCGCCTTGTATATGAAGGTTTTGAAAAACGTGGAGTCGAAAAATCTGAAGACATGTTGAAACGTGCCGAATATGAACTTGAGGTAATACGAAATAAAGGGTATGCCCCATACTTTCTCGTGGTAGCAGATTTGCTTAGATATGCAAAAGAACATCGTATTCTCTCAAATATTAGAGGGTCAGTATCAGGATCGCTTGTAACATTTTTATCTGGTATCACAAATATAAACCCAATCGAATATGCAATCCCATTTGAACGATTCCTTAACCCTGACCGACCTTCAGCGCCAGATATCGATATGGACTATGCCGACGACCGACGAGATGAGATGGTAGAGTACGCCCGACAAAAATATGGACGAGACAAGGTGGCACAAATCGGAACATTTGGAACCATGGCTGCCCGAGGTTCAGTGCGAGATGTGACACGTGCACTTGGATATCCAGTATCAATGGGTGACCGTATCGCTAAGATGATTCCTATGGGTAAACAAGGGTTTCCGATGACTATCGAACTTGCCCTAGAACAAGTACCAGAACTTAAAGCTGCATATGATACCGAAAGTGATGTAAAGAAAGTGATTGATATGGCAAAAAAAATTGAAGGTGCCGCAAGACATATCTCAATTCATGCAGCCGGTGTAGTTATTTCTCCTACTGAAATCACAGACTATACCCCACTCCAGCTTGATCCAAAAGGAGAGAATAAAGTGATTACACAATACGATATGTATACGATCGAGGACGCAGGTCTTCTCAAATTCGATTTCCTTGGGCTTAAGAACTTATCAATTATTGCCGATACACTTGCTCTCGTACTTGAGCGTCATGGTATTGACATTGACCTTGACAACCTTGACCTCAATGATGTCAAGACCTATGAACTATTGCGCCGAGGAGACACTGAAGACCTCTTCCAGCTAAACGGTGACGGTATGACGCGGTTTTTGAAAGAGCTTAAACCGAACAATATTCACGATATCAATGCCATGGTAGCCCTGTATCGTCCTGGCCCCCTACAATTTATCCCCGACTATATCGCAAGAAAACATGATCCAAGCAAAATCCCTGAGATGGACCCCGCGATTTATGATATTTTGAAAAGTACATTTGGTGTACTGGTATATCAAGATGATCTCCTCATGATGGCACATAAACTTGCTGGATATACTTGGGGTGAAGTAGATAAATTCCGTAAAGCAGTAGGTAAAAAAGTACCTGAAGAAATGGCATTGCAGAAAGAAAAATTCATCCAAGGGTGTATGAAGCATAGCGGTTGGACACATGAACGTGGAGAAGAAGTGTGGCTCTGGATTGAACCATTTGCATCATATGGTTTCAATAAAGCGCACTCAGTTTCATATGGACGCGTGGCGTATATCACTGCATATCTCAAAGCCAATTTTATGGCAGAGTACATGAGTGCCGTTATGACCCATGAAGCAGGAGACGTTGAGAAGATCGCAGTTTCAGTACGAGATTGTGAACGGCTCGGTATTCCAGTCCTTCCGCCTGATATCAATGAAAGTTTTACAAAATTTACCGTAGTAGAAACACAAGTCAAAAAAATTCTTGAGGTACAGAAAGACAAAAAAATCCAACAAGATAAAGTTCGTGAAGACGGAACAATCACCGCTATTAGATTCGGATTAAATAGTATTAAAAACTTTGGTGAAGGTATCGCTGGTGCGATTATCGAAGAGCGTAAGCGCGGAGGTGCATTTAAAAACCTTGAAGACTTTTTAAATCGTGTTCGTGATCGAAACCTCAATAAAAAATCTCTTGAATCTTTAATTAAGGCTGGTGCACTTGATCAATTTGGAAACCGAGGTCTCATGCTTTTCAACCTCGAATCTCTTTTACATTTCAATAAAGAGCAACAGAAGAATCTTGCAGGACAGACTTCTTTATTTGCTGGACTTGGGGGTGGCGAAGGAACAAATCCAGTCGACGGACTTCGTCTTGTACAACAAGGTCAAGTACCCAAGCAAACTGAATTGGTATGGGAAAAAGAATTACTTGGTTTATTTGTCTCAGGACATCCACTCGATAAGTACAAAGAAATATTTGAAAAGCGCGAGGAAAATATCGAGAAAATAAAGCGAAGTATTTTGGATGAATCCGATAAGTATAGTGAAGAATATACAGCCTCTCGCCCACCGGTGGCAGCACCAAATGGTAAAGGATTTCGCAAAGATCCATACTCACGTGCAGTGGTAACCGCTGGAATCATTGAGAGTACAAAAGAAATCCCCACCAAAAAAGACCCCGCTCAAAAAGTGCTATTTTT
>JBJOQZ010000027.1:0-2692 GCA_046049705.1 Candidatus Parcubacteria bacterium
AAAACATATGGCAAGATGGCCCTACAGATGAAAAAGCTGCCAATTTACACACTTCCTCAGTTCACCTGATAGCTAAAAAAAGTTTGGGTCAAAATTTTCTAAAAAATACACATATTATTAACAATATAGTCTTAGCAGGAGAGATATCCAAAGATGATATTGTTGTTGAAATCGGACCAGGCGCAGGTGCACTTACAGCAAAAATCCTCGAGACAATCACCAATACAAAAGCCAAAAAACTAATTGCCATTGAAAAAGATCATCGAGCAATCGAACTATTGCAAGAAAAATATAAAGAATATATCGAAAAGGGAATATTTGTACTTATAGAAGGTGACTTCCTAGAGATGGATCTAGCGCAGATTACAGAACAAGAGAAATTTATATTGATCGGCAATATTCCGTACTACATCACTGGAGCAATTTTACGCAAAAGCCTTGAATCAGCACATAAACCAAAACGTGCAGTATTTTTAGTTCAAAAAGAAGTAGCGGAAAGAATTGTGTGTAGAAATACTTCTGAGAGCATTTTGTCTCAAAGCATCCGCATATTTGGTGATGCCGAATTATTGATGCATGTCTCAAAAGGAAATTTCGTACCTGCACCAAAAGTTGATTCTGCAGTAATACGTATCAACTCCATCTCTGATAAAAAATTAACAGATGCACATATCACTTCAGAATCTTTTTTCGATATATTGCATGCAGGCTTTGCACATAAAAGAAAAAAGATGTTCTCAAATATATGTGAGTATCTTGAAAAAGCAATTTCAAATCGCGATAAAGACGAGATCAAGCAAACTCTTCAACAGATTTTTACTACAAGCGGATTAAGTGAAAATAGTAGAGCAGAAGAACTCACAAATAATCAATGGATTTTATTGGTTTCAAAAATATCTAGTGATATACTGTAGGTACATTGACTGAAAAAAATTCTTTAACAGTCCCAGGAAACCGAGTATTGATACTCGGTGCAATCTGTTTATCGATAGTTGCCGCTATCGGTGCTTATACTATTGGAGAAAAGAGAAGGGAAGCGATGCAATCACAAGCACAAAGACAGAGTGCCGTGTATATTGATTTACAAAATGCAAACGAGGGAGGAGATCTGCTAGAGACGACGCTGCAAAAACTAAGCAATGAATCTTTACTTGGAACATCAACAGAAGCAAATCCATTTGCCCCATCTCCTGAAGACACATTAACTGATCGACTAGCAAAAGAGGTATTTATCAATTATGCAGGACAAGAGGCAGGGACAGAAACTCGATCTGAGACCGAAGTCATTAATTCGATAATTTCTCAAATTGATACATCTACACTGCCACAGTCTGTGTTTTCGCTGACTAACGTAAAAATGTACGTACCTCGCTCAAATGAAGACATGAGAACGTACGGAAATGCTGTTGGAGAGATAATTAAAGATAATTATATGGTTATTGCAAACAAGAAACAGACTATCGGTCTTGCTGAGATTGGAGAAATTCATAAGAAGATGGGAAATGAGATAATCAAAATCAGTACCCCTACTACAATTGCCCAACAACATCTTGCCTTGGCAAATGCATATGTGGTTCTTGGTGAATCGTTTATCATAATTGCAAACGATGAAAAGAAAGATCCGCTTAAATCTCTCCTTGCAATTCGAACTGCTAAAACAGCTGCAGAAAATCTTGACACCAATAACAAAGAAATCAACAGTTATTTTAATAAAAATGGTATACTATTTACTAATGATGAGGCCGGAATTGTCTGGTCTCGCATAGTATCCGAGTAATGACTCGCACCCTTTTTTCACACTTTAAAACGTGTACCGTCATCTGTCTTTTACTGGCACTGCTTTTTGTGCACACATTTGCTCCACAAAAGGCCTGGGCGCAGACATCTGGGACGACCGCACAAGCTGGATCAGGTACAGTAAATTTTGGTATTGAGGATCAACAAGCAGCTGCTTTTCAAGCAGGACAACAAGGTCAGCAGGGTCAAGGGGCCGGGCAAGCTGTTACAGATATTGTGGGATCAACACTATCTTGCTCAGCAGCACAGATTTTGGGGCAATTATTGACTACAGCTATCTCTTCAGCAATCACCTCAGTTATTAGCGGGGTGGTTGGTTCGGTGGCCCAATCAGCAGGTCTTACACAATCTACCGTACCCACAAACTTAAAATACGATGAGGCAGGTCAACATATAGTAGGAGATGTCCGTTCGAAATCTGGTAGTTTTACCATGTTTGGAATCATGGTAAATGTAAGCTGGGACTCAATAGCTTGGTGTGTAGTCAATGCCATGATTGAACATATTGCAAATGCAACGATTGCATGGGCAAATAGTGGATTCAATGGAAACCCTGCTTTCCTTCAAAACCCGGAGCGATTTTTCCGAGACCTTGCGGATTATCAAGCTGGAACTATCATTCGAGATATCGCTTATGGAGCATCTGGGGGTAAGGTAAACATCTGTCAGCCATTTAGGGTAAATATTGCTATTGGGTTAGCTGAAAGCTATAAGGGGTCGGGGCAAAATGCCATTGATTCAAGATATAAAGGTATGAGTTGTAGCTTATCAGATATCCAGCAACAAAAATTCTTTGGTGGAGTAAATGTTACCACTGGCACAAGACGCGGAGGGCCTGTTCAAAATAAAGGTGTAACTTGGAGTGACTGGCTTGCAGTGTCTCAAACCGATGCAA
>JBJOQZ010000028.1:0-14756 GCA_046049705.1 Candidatus Parcubacteria bacterium
GACTTAACCACCTGCTCAACCAAGCCATAAGGCGTCCCGCTCACCGAGCGGGACGCCTTTCCTTTTTCATACTTTTATTGTAGACTTGCGATTACATATTTATTAATAACCCGCGAATATGTAATCCCTCCTGTGCCCGTCCCTATACATATATTATGTATATACGCTCAGATATCCATGGAGAAGCGTATTCGCTTTCAAATATGACTCAAACTAATTCAAATGAAGAAGTAGTGTTGACACAAACTGAAGAAGAAGCAGCGGCTGAAATCGCAAGCAAAAACTCAGTTATGGCAGCACTTTTAGCAGATTCAGCTAATCCACCAAGTATTGGTGATATTGTCGAAGGACCAGTTATCGCTATCGATAAAAAAGGTGTATTCGTCGATCTTAAACCATACGGAACTGGTATCATCTATGGTCGTGAATATATCGCGGCACGAGATATCATCCGAAAGGTAAATATCGGTGACAGCATCGCAGCTAAAGTTGTCGATGTTGGCAACGCTGATGGATATGTCGAACTTTCACTCAAAGAAGCAAAACAAGCTCTTATCTGGGGTGAAGCTGAGACAGCTATCAAATCAAAGACTATCTTTGATATCCCAGTCCTCGAAGCAAATAAAGGTGGGCTTCTTATGGCTTGGCAAGGTATCCAAGGATTCCTTCCAGCTTCTCAACTTAAGGCAGATCACTATCCACGAGTAGAAAATGGTGACAAAGATAAAGTACTCGAAGAGCTCAAAAAGCTCGTCGGAGAAAAACTATCTGTATGTATCATCTCTGCTTCTCCAAAAGAAGGTAAACTTATCTTCTCAGAAAAGAGCCCTGAATCTCGAGATAAAGAAAAGATTGTCAGCAAATATGCAGTCGGTGAAGAAATTGAAGGTACTGTCACAGGTGCAGTAGATTTCGGAATCTTCGTGAAAATTGAAGACAATCTCGAAGGACTTGTACATATCTCTGAAATCGACTGGTCACTTGTAGAAGATCCTCGATCTATGTTCAAGGTTGGCGAAAAAGTTAAGGTAAAAGTGATTGAAATCAAAGACGGTAAAATCTCTCTTTCAATCAAAGCCCTTAAGCCAAACCCTTGGAAAGAAGCTGAGAAAAAATACAAGAAAGACGATGTCGTCACAGGTATCATCATCAAGTTCAATAAACATGGTGCGCTTGCTTCTATTGAGGAAGGTGTAGCTGGACTTGTACATATCTCTGAATTCGGTAGTGAACCAAAACTCCGAGAAAAGCTCGAACTTGGTAAGTCATATCCATTCAAAATCACTTTGTTTGATGCAAAGGATCAGAAAATGGCTTTGTCTTATGTAGATAAAGCAAAGAAGTAAAGTTCAAATTGAATCTTACAATACAAAACACCGCTACATATGCGGTGTTTTGTATTTATCTTTTGTACTTAATTAAACTTATTCATTGCCTCCAAAACCCCATCCTTTATGATTACTTCTACAATCTCTGGTACTTGGGCAATTATTTTTTTCACTCGCTTCATTTCATCTGCCTGAAATTGTCCTAAAATAAACTTCACTACTTTATCTTCCCCACTCGGTTTTTTGATCTTGCCCGTAGGTGTCAGCGGCAAAATACCAATCTTTATTCTAATAAAAGCCTCGGTCTTAAAAGATCTTTTGATTGATTCAATTCCTCGATGACCCCCACTGCCCCGATTGAATACAATTTTGATTTGTCCAAGAGGTAAATCTAGATCATCTTGAATTACAATCATCTTTGCTGTCTTTTTTTCTATCTTCTTTTTTATCTCAGGCGATACTGCTCCAGAAATCTTTTCGCCCCATACAAGCGGTGCAACGGCAGAACCAGAACTATTCATATATGTATCTGGCAAAATCAATACTGCACCTTCTCCAGCAATTTCAATTTTAGCTTTTTGGGCTTTTGCCACAGAATCAAATTTCCAACTTTGATTCTGTGATTGAGCAAGCAACCCTACGGCCATACGGCCGATATTATGTCTTGTATCGACATATTCTTCCCCTGGATTTCCTAAACCAACGATATAATACATACCTAGTATGATATCATAGTTATTATGCAACCTTCGTATACCCCAACCAATACCCTTCATGCCGAAAGTACAACACCTGTACTGAAAACAATGCCAAAACCGGAAACAAAAGATCATTTCTGGCGTACTATTATTGTCTTTATCCTTATTGTGGCTGGACTCCGACTCTTTGTAATTGACCCTTTCTTGGTACACGGGAGCTCCATGGATCCAACGTTCCATGATGGCAACTATGTCATAGTAGACAAATTAACTTATGCCCTTTCAAACCCAAAACGTGGAGATGTTATTGTCTTTAAAGCACCTACAGAAGATGGCCGTTATTTTATAAAACGAATTATAGGCCTCCCGAGTGAACGAGTAGTTGTCGATGGTTCAGTAGTACAAATCTACAATACCGAATACCCAAATGGATTTGTTATCTACGAACCATATGTTGAATTTGAAAGTGGGAGAAAAGCAGACCGAACACTTAAGAGTGATGAATATTTTGTCATGGGAGACAATCGTGAAGTGAGTTCTGATTCACGATCATGGGGCGCACTCAAAGAAACTGCAATTACCGGCAGAGCACTTATCCGCCTTCTCCCCATTCAATCTATTTCAATTCTCCCTGGTAGTCAGACAAAATTTGATGACATCACCTACCCTGAACAAGGTAATACACAGAACCAGATCGACAGTGATACACCGGAGAAAACTGATATTTCTTCCTAATTCCAGAGACAATAGAGGCAAAGTGTGGATATGATAAAATATAACTAAAACCTTGGACATTATACAAATGCATGTTAATCTACTGTTGATTTAAATATACCTATGGCAAAATCACAAGATAAAAAGACAATAAAACCTATAATTAAAGCCACGAAAAAGGAAATACCCCAAAAGACCGCTAAAGGTCCCCGTGGTAAATCTAAGCCTGTTTTGGAAGACAAAGGACACCCTGTACACATGCACAAGATGTCTAGTTTTACACCCCAAGAAAAGTATAAAACAAAGAAGACACAAATATCTCTTCCACCGACAATCTATAAAGGACATGTTGCTTGTGTGAAAACGGCTAAGCACTATGGTTTCTTCCCTTTTGAAATCGAGATGGAAAAAAGCGATATCGTAAAAGCAAAAACGCTTCGCGATAAAAATGCTAAATCAAATCAAGGAGTTCTTACGTTTGAAAACTTTCTCGATGAAAAAGTAGCTCTGGTACGACATTTTGTAGAAAAAAAGTTTCAAGATTTACATCAACCACCTGCAATTTGTTTTAGTGGGCCGTTGAAAGGAAATCCATTTCTTGAAAAGACAAAAGAACATATCTTCAATCTTGATATTATTGGAAATGCAAAAAGTATCGCAGATGCAGTCGTGATTGAGACAGCCTATGTCATTTTAAAAGAACATCATGATATGGATGAGCTCATGGTAGAAGTAAACTCTGTTGGGGATAAAGAATCATTTTCAAGATTCACCAAAGAATTCACTCAATACTTCAAAAAGCATTTGAGCGAGCTTCCTGCAGAGCTTAAAACAGCTTTTAAAAAAGACCCTCTTTCTCTTGGGCAAATTGACCATGATTCACTCGATCTACTCCGAGACGAAGCTCCGAAGCCGATCGATTATCTCTCAGAAGAAAGCCGTGTGCATTTTCGTGAAGTATTAGAATACCTTGAATCCCTTGGTCTTCCTTATATGATCAATAATTCTTTGATCGGCACAAGACATTGTTCTACAGGAACTGTGTTCCAAATCGTCGGTATAAAAGAATCTCCAAAGGGCGAAAAGCGCACTCTCCTTGCAATTGGCGAGCGATACAATAGTGTTGCTAAAAAAGCTCTTGGGAAAAAAGAAGTTCCTGCTATTGGTGCACATATCCTCGTCGACGATAAAGAGGCAAAGAAATCAGATACAGTTATCATAGAAGAAGAGATAAAGTTTTACTTTATCCACCTTGGATATGAAGCCAAACTAAAAAGCCTAACAATCCTAGAGATTCTTCGGCAATCAAAGATATCGATACACCAGTCGCTTGCAAAGGATAAGATCACGGCTCAATTACAAGCTGCAGAAAAACTAGGGGTGCCATATATTTTGCTCGTCGGTCAAAAGGAAGCCCTTGAAAACAGTGTCACCGTCCGACATGTTGAGACCCGAGTACAAGAGACCGTCCACATCGACAATCTAGTTGAATATCTTAAAAAATTGTGATAAAGTATTGGCCATGAATAATGTATCAGTAGAACGAAACCCAAACGAAAGCACGTCTTCTGTATTGCGACGATTTACAAAGCGCGTACAGGATTCTGGTATTCTCAACCGTGTCCGAGGCCTCAAAGAAGCTACTCGAACTCTTTCTTACTACAAGAAAAAGAAAGCTACGCTTGAAGTACTCAAACGACGTGAAGACCGAGAAAAACTTGCAAAGCTTGGAAAACTTCCAGTAAGCAAAAGAGGTCGAAAGTAAAGCAAAATGAAGATTATTTTTGAATCATCTTCATTTGCTGTCTCGACTACCCTCTCAAGAAAAAACACACCTCGAATAGATGGTGTGTTTTTTCAGTCTATCAAGGATAAAGTGCTTGGTAAAAAATATTCTCTCAGTCTTGTATTTATTGGCAAAAAAAGAATGAGACAGCTCAATGCACAATATCGAAAAAAAGATTATGCGACCGATATCTTGAGCTTTACTCTCGATACTGATGCAGGTGAAATATGCATCTACCCTGAAAAAGCACGATCAAAATCAAAATTATTTGATAGAACATATGAAAATTATCTTTCATATTTGTTCATACACGGCATGCTCCACCTCAAAGGCATGGATCATGAATCTGAGAAAGAAGCCTTGCAGATGGAATCTGCAGAAAAAAAGTGGTGCAAAACATTTGGTATCTAAATTGGGATGTAAGCTAAGTATTCCACCAGAGCTGCGAAGCTATCCACATTGTTATCAGAGGCTTTGAGTAGTATAATATACTCAAAATATTCAGTATTCAGGCTCTTTTTCTGATATTCACTTCGTCATTTTCACCAATTTTATTTAATCCACTTCATACTTACATCCATGGCAATAGGTCGAACACTTTCAGTCGGAATAGATATCGGAACTTCGCAAGTAAAAGTTCTTGTAGCTGAATACCCATTGCAAAATAATCAAGGTCAAAATCGATCACAGACATCTGCAAACGAAAAAGATACACCTCGTCCTACAACACAAAATTCTAAAGCTGATAGTACTACCCCGCGTATCGTCAGTACCGGCATATCAGAAACTAAAGGTATGCGACATGGATATATCACAAACGTATCTGAAGTTGCAAAATCAATCCGTACTGCAGTTGATCAAGCACAGCGTGGTGCTGGCACTACTATCAAGCGAGCATTTGTATCTATCGGTGGTATCGGGCTTGGCGCTATCATATCGACAAGTTCAGTAAATACCACTAAAGCAGACTCGGAAATTACCGATCTCGATGTCAAACGTGCAATTGATGAAAGTGAAAAAGAACTACCACATCTATATATCCAAAATAGAAAAATCATTCACACTATCCCCCTTGAATACCGTATCGATGGTAAGCGAGTTCTTGGTAAGCCACAAGGATTAAAAGGTCTGAGACTTGAAGCTCGAGTCTTGTATATCACTTGTCTTTCGCATCACTTAAGCGATATCTTACTCGCACTTGAAGAAGCAGATATCGAAGCGCTCGATGTTATCGCTTCACCTATGGCCGGAAGCGCAGTGACACTTCAAAAAACTCAGAAAATTGCTGGTTGTTTATTTGCAAATATCGGTTCTGAGACAACTTCAATTATGGTATTTGAAAATAATATTCCAATCTCCATGGAAGTATTTCCATTTGGTTCAAATGATGTCACAAACGATATTGCCCTTGGACTCAAGGTTAGCCTTGAAGATGCAGACGAAATTAAACGCGGAAATGATCGAGGATTAATTTATTCTAAAAAGAAACTTGATGAAATCGTCATCGCCCGTCTTTCAGATATTTTTGATTTGATTGATGATCACCTCAAGCGTATCGATCGAAGTGGATTGCTTCCTGCAGGAATTACAATGACAGGCGGTGGTGCTGGATTACAAAATATAGACGAACTAGCAAAAATTGCACTTCATCTTCCAGCAAAACAAGCTGCGCTGGCATTTCAAGGAAATAGTAAAGGTATTGTACATGACAATGAATGGTCGACTGCATATGGACTTGCAGTACTTGGACTAAGCAATGATGATAATTCCACTGTGGATTTGGAACTCCTGGGTGTGAAGCGTATTTTTGAAAAAACAGGTAAAAGTATTTGGGCTTGGATTAAGAAATTCCTCCCTTGATTGTAGGGCTTGTTTAAAGGCTCACATATCGATTCTCTTTAAAACAGAACATTTGTCCGACTGCTAGTCAATGCCTTTTTGACTATATTTTAGGGGCTTTTAGGGCTATAATACAAAGGTAATCAAAGACCTTACACCTACCCTCTTTGTGTATCTGTTTTGGTCTTAGATCAAGTTATCTAGTAATCCAAGACTAACCCTAAAAACATGCCACAGGTAAAAACAGAAGTAGAAACATTTGCAAGAATTAAAGCCATCGGAGTTGGTGGTTCTGGAAAAAATGCCATCAACCATATGGTCAATTCAAAAGTAAAAGGAATTGATTTTATTGCAATCAATACTGACGCACAAGATCTTCACCATTCAATGGCGAAGAAAAAAATTCATATTGGAAAAAATTTAACTCGAGGACTTGGTGCAGGTATGAATCCTGAAATTGGAAAGCGTGCCGCCGAAGAAACAAAAGAAGAAATTCAAGAGGCACTTAAAAACTCTGATATGGTATTTGTTGCCGGAGGACTTGGTGGTGGTACTTGTACTGGTGCAGGACCTGTTGTAGCTCGTATTGCAAAAGAAATGGGTGCACTCACTGTGGCGGTGGTCACTAAACCATTTATGTTTGAAGGACAAGCTCGTATGCGACTTGCAGAACAAGGTCTTGAAGAATTGAGCAAAGCAGTAGATGCACTTGTCGTTATTCCAAACGAAAAACTAGCTTCTGCAGTAGGCAAAGATGTCCCTGCACGAAATGCATTCGCAATGTGTGACGAAGTGTTGAAACAAGCTGTCGAAGGTATCTCAGATTTGATCACTACTCCTGGAGTAGTCGGAAACATCGACTTCGCCGATATCCGAGCGGTACTTGAAAACTCTGGTTCTGCACTTATGGGTATTGGAGTTGCAAGTGGTGAAAACCGAGCAGTTGAAGCTGCGAAAGCTGCAATCAGCTCCCCTCTTATCGATGTCTCTATCCACGGTGCAAAAGGAGTGCTCTTTTCTATCGCTGGCGGTGACGACCTCACTATGTGGGAAATCCAAGAGGCCGCTAAAGTTATCACAGACTCTGTTGATCCAAATGCCAAGATTATCTTCGGTACAGTTCACGATGAACATCTAAAGAAAAATGAAATTCGAATTACTGTTATTGCTGCAAACTTCCCTCAAGCAGAATTTCGCCGAACAGTCTTTGGAGATAACTCTATGAGCTCGGTTGCACAAACCATGCAGCAACAACGTGCACAAGCAGAAGCACCGGTAGCCGCACCTCGCGAGGTACCACAGCAAGTTTCTAAGACACAAGACCTCGACGGTGCAGAGGCTCGCGGACGTATCTTCAATACTGTTCCTCGTCCAGATGAAAAAAAGTCTGACACTGAACCTAGACCAATCGAAACTGCGAGCGAAGAAGACTGGAGCGCAGTTCCAGCATTTCTCAGACGATCAAAACTCAAATAATTCTTGAATACCCCTGCCAATCTGTTTTCTTTCCTGTCTTTCCTGTCTTTCCTTTTCGGTCACTCTGTTTGACATGTGTGGTTTGCTTATTTATCTAATCAATACAATATCTATGTACGACCTTATCATCATCGGTGGCGGACCAGCTGGAGTAGCAGCAGGAGTATATGCATCTCGAAAAAAAATAAAGACTTTGTTTATCACTGAATCTTTTGGTGGACAAAGTATTGTTTCTGATGGTATCGAAAACTGGATTGGAACAATCAAAATTTCAGGTGAAGACTTGGCAAAAAGCTTAGAAGCTCACCTTCGGGCATATGCAGGTGATATTGTAGAAATTAAGACAGGTACAAGAATTGCTTCTATTGCACAAGCAAACACAGAATCAGGTGCAACATATTTTAAAGTTACAAAACAAGGTTCAAACCCTGAGGTCTATGAAGCCAAGACCATACTTATTGCCACTGGCAGTAAGCGCCGAAAACTCGAAGCAAAAGGTGCGGATATTTTTGAACATAAAGGTGTAACATATTGTGCCACTTGCGATGCTCCTATGTTTGGTGGACAAGATGTAGTGGTAGTAGGCGGAGGCAATGCCGCTTTTGAAAGTGCAGCCCAACTCTCAGCACACTGTACTTCAGTGACTATTTTAAATCGTGGAGATGTATTTAGAGCTGACCCTGTAACTGTCGAAAAAGTACTCGCCAAAGAAAATGTTAAGGCAATTAAAAATGCAGTGATTGAAGAAATTACCGGTGACACATTTGTGCAGGGATTGGTATATAAAAATGTGGCAACTGGTGCAACTGAAACACTTGCTATTACTGGAGTATTCGTAGAGATTGGACTTATTCCAAATACTGATTTTATAAAAGATATCGTCACACTCGATGCATATGGCAAGGTGGTGATTGATCACAAATCACAGGCTACGAGTATACCTGGCATTTGGGCGGCTGGAGACTGTACTGATGGGCTCTATCACCAAAACAATATCGCGGCTGGCGATGCAGTTAAGGCCCTTGAAGACATATACGTATATTTGACCAGAAACTAGTCTAGTGGTATAGTTTTATCGCCTGGAACTAACTCAACACATTCCCTCCAGGCACTCTGTACATGAACATACTTACTGCCCTGTCGTGGGGCTTTGGCACATTGACGGTACTAGCCGGATTATTTATCTATCTGAGCAGCCACTCAGAAGTGGATGATCCGGAGTTCAAGACCCGTTTCCGGCGAGCATTTGACCACGGAGCCGGCACGGAAGTTGGAGCAAGGATGGTCGGGGCGTTTTATACTGCCCATGACCAACCATTGCGGACCAGGTGGAAGCTCTTCTGGTTTTTCCTCACGATGACGTCACTTGCCCTCGGCGGACTGTACCTGATTTGATGATGAATCGACAGGCTTGCTCAGAAATGTGAAATCACCCCCCGGGTCGCTTTGCGCGACTTCCGGGGGTTCTTTTTTATATTTAAAAAATATATCTACCCATGTAGTAATAACTGGTTTATGTCAAACGTTCCTCAAAATCTGTATGTACAATCAAAAGCACCTAGCTTTTGCTCGGTGCTTTTGATTTTATCTATGTGGGTCGCTCGCACAAGCGTATTTTGCTCCAAGTATTCGCAAAATACTGAGTGCGCCGACATCACGAAAATATAGTCGCTCACTCCGTTCTCTCCTTGTTTTCTGTGGGCGATAGAGGATTCGAACCTCTGACATCAACAACGTCAATGTTGCGCTCTACCAACTGAGCTAATCGCCCGTATTTCATTTTCCATACATACTTTTCAACCTCACTCTCTCCTACCCTGTATAAGATATCACTAGTTAGTCGTCACGCCAAGTCTTCGGGCTACCCAAGGAGTAAGTGGCGGCAAGATAACTAGAGTCATAATAATAACCCACATACCGATACTCAGAAACTCTGGACCAAGATTGAGACCTGCGACGTTCATAGTCTGAAGTAACAAGACTGCAGGAATCACCCCAGTCTCACGGACAAATGAAATAAACCATAAATCTCGAGATTGAAGCCCCATCTTTTTGCGCCATGGATAGAGCGATGCAAATACCGAAAGCGGACGCACTACAAAGATAAAGACAAGACCTGCGAGCAACCCTGGCACTATATATGCCATGAGAGTTGATACATCAACCATCGCCCCGAGCAAAATAAAGACAAGAGGCTTTGCAATCCCATCGGTCATACTCACAAAAAATGATTCAGTCTTATGCACATGTTCATGAGTTAAAATCAAAAGACCGGCTACAAAGCTCGCCAAGTATCCACTTCCATGAAAAAGGGCTGCGAGTCCAAATGCTACAAGTGGCGCTGCAATAAAGAGCGGTACATCAGAGCATTGTTCACTCACTTTTTTACGTCTCAATAAGTATGCATGCAACATGATATACCCTACGCAGCCTGCCAAGATACCGATGATAATTTCCTTCATCAAGAAAAATGCCGATGTCGTGCTATTGAGCGCAGTAAATCCATCGGCAATTGAGTTAAATACTCCACCTGTGCTCAGATAAAAGAGAAAAGCAAATGTGACGAGCGTTCCCGTCACATCTGTCAAAGCACTTTCTGAGATCACAATATCTTTGATTTCCTTCTTTTTAAATGTGAGCTCTTTAATGACCGGAATAATTGCAGCAGGATCAGTTGAAGCCAGAATTGCACCAAGCAAAAGTGCAACCGTCACTGAAATACCAAGTCCAAGATATCCGTCGAGAATAATAAGCCCAGCAGGAAGGAGAAATGTTGAAATACCCAATCCAATAAATGAAAGCAAAACGGTTGGAAGTAAAATCTTTTTGAAACTAGCAAATGAAATTTCAAGTCCTCCACTAAATAAAATATATACCGCGGAGATGGTCACCACGGTATTGAGTATTGCTGTAGATTGTACGATTGGCTGCAAAGCATCATGCAAAGACATACCCGCAAAAAGCGCCACGAGAAATGATGGAAAAATAGTACCTTTAGCCAAAGTACTCGAAAGCGCGGAGAGGAGTAAAATACCTGCGATTAAGATAATCGGCATGACATCTCCTGCCCCACCCACCTGCTCGCTAAAGGCCATATCGGCGATATTGAGGGCAATTACGGCTACGATAAGGAGAATAACCGCGAGATTATCCTGCATTTTTTGCTTGATTATTTTGACCATAGAAAAGAGTTTTATTCTATACCTCTGATTTTGCTTTTTCAAGTATGAGGTGGAAAAGTCGCCTTTTATACCCCTTTTTGGCCATACTCTTTGCAAGAGGATTAGGAAGTCATGTACTCCATCCAGCCAGGCTATTATTTGACCTAAGGCTGAATATGTATGTTGATTTCTATTTGGAGTTATAGTATTATCTATCTCGCAAAGGCCCTATCGTCTATCGGTTAGGACATCACGTTTTCAATGTGAGAAGCAGGGTTCGACTCCCTGTAGGGTCACACGAGCAAAAACCACCTCTTGGTGGTTTTTTGTTTTGCGAGTGTGACCCTAAGCGAGCAAACTGCTTTGCTCGCGTCAGGGAGTCGAAAAGCTTTTCTCTGTTTTGAGAATTCGCGTAGCGGATTCGACAAAACAAGAAAAGGTATACTGGTCCTGTAAGGACCGACGACCTGTAAGCTCATAAAAAATATTTTTATTGCTTTCAAAAAGCTTAAATCTATTTTCACACCAGAAACTAAAAGTATCCTCAATTGGTATTAGTTCTTGAAATAAATACCATGCTACTGGTATTATACTTCGTTAAAATCTTAAAACCATTTCATTTATCTTGCAGTACTTAAAGTTTTATTTTTATTTCTACATACATATTAAATTTGCATGAGATAATATAGGTTTTTTAAAAAACGATATTTGGTTGAATTTATAAATTAGAACATAACTTAGATTAATCTAAGTTATCACGTAAAGAATTCGTGTTTTGTTTTTTTTAAATATAATGTTATATTTGCTTGATGAAAACGCTATTGGAGTTTGACTATAAAAAAGCAACACAAGCGATTAACTTTTTTATCAAAAAAGAAGGTGGTCAAATTGATAAATTGAAATTAATTAAACTAATCTATTTTGCTGACAGATATCATCTGAGAAATTATGGTAGACCTATCATAAATGATACATATTTTGCCATGCCTAAAGGCCCGGTCGCATCTTCAGTAAAAGACATTGTCGAATTTTCAGGTTTTTTAGCAGAAGAAGAATTACAGTACGCAGAACAATTTATCAAGAAAGGTCCTATTGCATTTAGCATAATCTCTATTGCTAATTTAGACGAGACCATCTTTTCTCAAGGCGAACTTGAGGCTCTCAATTTCTCTTTCGAGACTTTTGGACATTATCAATCCTTAACACTGGTTGATATCACTCATACATACCCAGAATGGGAAAAATTTAAATCGATACTTGAGTCAAAAGAAACGACTCGCGAACCTATGAGTTATGAAGACTTTTTTAAAAATCCTGATAACACAGAGGCGGACAAATTTAGAATGTCCAATGAACGACTCAGTGCATCAAAAGAGGTTTTTGATGAAAATTTTAAAGTTGCAGAGTTTTGGAAATAGCCGTAATCACCTATATGATAGAGATTCCATCGGATGTACGCATAATCTCTACTCTTAAACAAGGTATGGTTTATTATTTTATTGAAGAGAGCTTTTCTTCAGATGAAGCACATTATTTCATTGTCCTAAACAAAGATCCTCGTGGAGACCCTAACCTTCTTCTTGTATGTGCTTCATCGAAAGTAGAGAAGAGAAAAAAATATGCCAAACAATTTGGCTATGCACCAGAAACACTAGTAATAGTTCAACCCTCTGAATATACTTGTTTTACAGTCGAAACCGTAATTGATTGTAATACCATCATTGAGAAAAATATTCACACCATAGTTACTAAGCTAACAGAGGAGAAGCTAAGAATATACACTGAACAGATTCCTCAAGCAATAATTGAAAAATTAGTTAATGGTGTAAAAATGAGTAATCAACACTCGGAAGTAATCAAAGATAAAATATTTGACAATTAAACTCAAAACCAAAAAATATCTTTCGATACATTCAAGTAACTTTAAGTTGTTGAATTTAAATCTTGAACTAGCACAGAAACAAACACCCCCCCCTACCTCTCCATCAAAAACACATCCTTCACTTCCCCATCAATATTTTTAAAGTAACATAAAGCCCTCTTTGTATCCCCTTTATAATTAAACGCACAAAACAGCGCCCCTGGCTTCGCCCCCTGAGTACTCGTATAGATAGACGACCACCATGCATCATTTCTTGTCTGCGGACGAATACTTTTTCCACCAAGCCCAGATACCATCACAAAAGTCTTGCCCGCTGCCAACTTCAAATGATCAATAGTCTTAGCTTCTTTCAGTCCAGCATTTGCATTGAGAGCAATACTTTCATGTCGAGTTAATTCCTGTTTTTTCACATCACTAAATAAAAACGATCTTGAATATGAATGTTCATGTGCAGTCATAATAGGAAAACCAAGCGCATCACATGCTTCATATGTCTCCCATCCTGCTTCATCTGCTTTTGTACCTACCTGCATACGTCGCTGGTTCTTATGCCAAGCACAAAGATTCCATGTCTTCGCATCAAGCTTAGCACCTTCAGTTTCTATATAATCCGCATATACTGAACTACTTGCTTGAAGAGAAGAAATACCAGGTGCAGTAATAACCACTCGCATATCTTTATATGCACAAACAGACTTCACTGCAATATCCCCACGACAATTAACTGCTGGTGTACGCGCCAATCTACTTTTTATATCTGCAAGATATTCTGACCATTTTTTCTCATCATGATTTCCAATCAACATAATCAAAGGAAATGTTCTTCCGAGTTGCTCATCAAGCATTTTTGACCAAAGATCAGGGCGATCCGCATAGTCAAAATCTCCTAAAATCACCGATGCAGATGCCTCTTGTTTTACGAGTGATAATACTTTTCTTGAATCACTGTTTATACCAATATCTCCAACAAAAGCCACAATATATGTACTTGATGAAAGTGAAGTTAACCCAGGTGCATAGATAAGTCCCCCAGTTTGCACACTAGTAGTTGTAGCGATGACTCCATTCTCAATATCTTCAATTTCTTTTACACTTACTTTTTCTTCTTCTATTTCAGAATCAACTTCAGCATCCCCTTTTGGATTCTGATTT
The DNA here is from genome assembly GCA_046049705.1 of Candidatus Parcubacteria bacterium. Lineage (GTDB taxonomy): Bacteria > Patescibacteriota > Minisyncoccia > Phycocordibacterales > CAIZLB01 > DALYDD01. The sequence goes on from JBJOQZ010000028.1 coordinate 14,037, forward strand.
TGTACATCGGTATATTCGGTATATGTCGATACACCTCCTTGGGTGTCAGATACCTCAGAAATAACAGATGAATTTTGAATAGCAAAATAATATAAAACACCAACAAGTAGTGCAAAGAATACGGTTGCCAAAATGACAATCAGTACCGCTTTTTTATAGTTCATGCTATATATAATATACTATTTACCCCCATATGCCATCACATAACCCCCACATTCTGGCAATAGAAACAAGTTGTGATGAGACTGCAATCTCTGCTCTTTTTGGTATGGAAATAAAGAGCCATCATATCCATTCACAAGCATCACTTCATGCAGAGTACGGCGGCGTATTTCCAAATCTTGCTAAGCGAGAACATGGCAAAAATATCATTCCACTTCTTTCACTTGTTTTTCATGATACCTGCGATAGTTCTATCTATGCCCCATCGTCACATACTCTGATATCTCATACTCTTCAAGCAAATGAATCCGCATATACAATACCGTCATATATTGAGCAGGATAGAGCTATGTACATCAAAACCATTCTCCATCGAGAACCACAGGCATTGCATGATTTATTTGCATACCTAAACACACTATCGGAAAATGAGTTCAATATAATCAAAACCTCTTTCACTGCTATTGCAGTCACATACGGCCCTGGACTTGAACCTGCACTTTGGGTTGGTATTTCAGTTGCAAAAGCACTTGCCGCACTTTTCGATCTTCCACTCTA
>JBJOQZ010000029.1:0-5665 GCA_046049705.1 Candidatus Parcubacteria bacterium
ACAGTGGTGGTACTCTCACTAACAATGTTACCCTTACAATAGACAGTGGTGGTACTCTTACTAACAATGGTACTCTCACTAACAACACAGGTGGTACTCTTACAATAAATAATAGTAGTACCCTTACAATAAACAGTGGTGGTACTCTTACAATAAATAATAGTAGTACTCTTACAATAAACAGTGGTGGTACTCTCACTAACAACACAGGTGGAACTCTCAATGTTCACAACAGTGGTACCCTTACAAACTCTGGTTCTCTCCTCAACAATGGATCATGGGTCAAAGCACCAACCGGTACAATCACTACAGGCGCCACAGGAAGCACTACCAACAATGTAGCATCCACATATAGTTTCAATACAGCAGCTCTCCCATACAATCTAAGTGGAGTTACAGGCAACAACGCTACCAACTACAACGCCATCCTTTCACATACTCCAACTAGTTGGTCTGCAACAGGTCTCCCTTCGGGACTTAGTATCGCTACATCAACCGGTATCATTTCTGGAACTCCAGCAACCACAACATCAGGAACTGCATATATTACCTCAACAGGAAGTAATGCAACCCAAGCAGTCACATTCTCAGTCACAGATGCAGTAGCTCCAACCGTCGAAATCCAAGGCGAACCAACAACAGTCTCAAACACAACACCATTTACCCTTACCTTTGAATTCAGTGAAAACGTTATAGGGTTCGTAGTTGGGGACATTATAGTAGTAAACGCAACACTCTCAAACTTGACTGCAGTTGATGGTAACACATACACTGTATCTGTTACTCCAACCGGAGCAGGAAACATCACTATCGATGTTCCTGTAAATAGTGCACAAGATTTAGCTGGTAACAACAGTACTGCTGCACCACAAGCTTCAGTTACATATTCAGTAGCAACTGCAACTGGTGGGACTGCAACTGGTGGTAGTTTTGTATCAGGTGGATATCAATCATCTGCATTCATATTTCCTCAAGTCACAAATCAACAAAATCCTACCTCAACAATACCCACCCCTCAGCAAGATACTTCTATTTGTACTCAACTCATTTCTACATCAATCAAACTTGGTCAGACAAATAGCATGGACGAAGTTAAGAAGCTACAAACATTTCTCAATGACTTTGAAAAAGAAGTACTTGTAGTAGATGGAGTATACAAATTGGTTGACGAAGAAGCTGTGAAGCGATTCCAGGTAAAATATGCACCAGAAATACTTGCGCCATGGGGACTTGTCGCTGCAACCGGGTCTGTACATCAGACCACTCGTGCAAAGATCAATCTCATGTCATGTGCAAAAATAAAAGGTTGTCCATACTTTACACAATATTATAAATTAGGTTCAGTGGGTAGAGATGTTAAGAAAATCCAAAATTTCCTCAATCTCCTCTTTGGAGTAGGAACTGTTAAGGAAACTGGATATTTCGATGTTACCACTTTCAAGGCGGTTTCTCGATACCAGACATTTTACCGCAGCACAGTTCTTAATCCTTGGAACCTGAGTAAGCCTACAGGGTATTGGTATCAATCAACACGATTCTCTGCCAATGCTCTTATGAATTGTTCAGAAGGAGAGAGGGTTCTGGATAATGGTGCGAAAGTAAAGTAAATTGGTCGGTAGGATAATCGTTTTGTTTATCAAAAGAGTTAGTGATATGTGTATTCGTTTATTCTTTTCTATTACATTTTAAGATATACTATACGTATGTCATTGACCGACGAGCAAGTTCTTAATCTAAATAAAAAAGCTAATGCAATTCGTATCTCAATTATTGAGATGCTTGCAGAAGCTAAATCAGGGCATACTGCTGGTCCACTTGGTATGGCGGATATTTTTTCTGCACTCTATTTTCATGTCATGAATCATGATCCTAAAAATCCTGCATGGCAAAAAAGAGATAGACTTGTCCTTTCAAACGGTCATATTTGTCCCGTACTCTATGCCTCTATGGCACATGCAGGGTATTTTCCAATTGAAGATTTAATGACGCTTCGTAAATTTGGGTCAAAGTTGCAAGGTCATCCTCATAGAGATTTTCTTCCAGCACTAGAGACAAGTTCTGGTCCATTGGGCTCTGGTCTTTCTCAGGCAGTAGGTATGGCTATTGCGGATAAGATTGATTATGGTCATATTTCTCCAAGATATATTTATGCACTATTATCAGATGGTGAACACGATGAAGGTCAAATCTGGGAGGCGGGCATGATGGCCTCTAAAGAAAAACTCGGCAATCTCATCGCGATCATCGATCGAAACAATATTCAAATTGATGGATACACTGAAAGTGTTATGCCACTCGCGCCACTCTATGATAAATGGAAATCTTTCGGTTGGCATGTTCAAGAAATTGATGGTCATGATATGCGAGCGATTGTTGGTGCAATACGTAAAGCTCAAGCGATATTTGATCGGCCTTCTATGATCATTGCATATACAATTCCAGGCAAAGGCGTGAGTTATATGGAACGACGATTTGAGTGGCATGGTACTCCTCCTGGAATCAGTGAAGTCGCTGGGGCCCCAGCAAAAGGTGAACAGGTCGCACAAGCATTAGCAGAATTAAAATCAAATATCTATGCTTAATCCGGAATACAAACTCAATCCACATATTTTGGATGAAGATATGTCTCAAATCGAGCAGGTGCCAATTCGTAAAGGGTTTGGACTTGGACTTTTATTTGCTGGTGAAAGAGATGAGAGGGTGGTTGGACTTTGCGCCGATCTTACAGAATCTACGCAGATGAATTTATTTAAAGAAAAATTTCCAAACCGATTTATTGAAGTGGGTGTAGCTGAGCAAAACCTGGCATCTATGGCTTCAGGTATGGCAGCTATGGGTAAGGTTCCAGCTATTACTTCATATGCCATGTTTAGTCCTGGGAGAAACTGGGAACAGATTCGTACTACAATTGCATACAATAATCAGAAAGTAATCATTGCTGGATCACATGCTGGTATTTCAGTGGGTCCAGATGGAGGAACTCACCAGGCGATTGAAGATATGGCACTGATGCGCTTAATCCCAAACATGGCAGTATATTCACCATGCGATGTACATGAAGCAAAGAAAGTCACAGAATATGCACTTTCAGATATTCAAAAGACTCCGGCCTATATACGTCTTGCTCGAGAAAAAACGCCTATAGTTACTACGCAAGATACACCATTTGATCCACTAAAAGCCGCGCTCTTTTTCATACCATCACCAGAAGTACTTACAAAAAATAATCAAAAGACTCAAGTCGGAATCATTGCCACGGGTGGATTGGTAGCAAATGCTATGCGCGCAGCACATACATTGGAGAAAGAGGGATATGCGGTAAAAGTACTACATGTTCATGGTGTAAAACCTGCGGATACAAAGGCAATCATTGACCTTGCTTCAGAAGCTGGAGCACTCGTAACTGTTGAGGAACATCAAATAGCTGGAGGTCTTGGTGGTATGGTGGCAGAGATTGTAACTCGTTCTATGAATACTCCTGTGCCTATCGAATATATTGGTATCAATGATGTCTTTGGACAATCAGGTACACCACTTGAACTCATCGAATACTATGGTATGGGTATCACACATATTATTGAGGTAGCAAAAAAAGTAATACAACGAAAAGGGTAGTACACTTATGCTTTGTACTGACGTTTTAATCTTTCTACACGTCGATCAAATCCACCGATCGCAAGTGAGTTGAAAATTATTTTCATGAGAGGGTTTTTGAAACTCTGAATAAACATTTTTCTATCTCTCAATACCTCGTCCCATTGTCGAGATATAGTATGTATTTCATATTGAACACAGGCAAAACGTTTAGAAATTCCATCCATATCGTTTTTTAAAAATGTGGATATATCGGTATTGGTGATTGATAGGGTTTCTTCAGAAATATGCACAAGTCCTTGGGTGATATCTGAATCGATATCTCGCATCCAATCAATTTTTGTAAATACACCTCGATTACTCCACCAGGTATCCAATATCGAAACATCTCCGCCCATGAGTACGCACATGAGTTCGCCGATTGCTTTGTCTTGTTCCATTGCAAATGTATCCAGTATTTTTCTTGAGGTTGCAGTAGAAAATATATGTCTTTCTTCTACCATGAGTCTCCAGATAGTAGAGATATGTGTCCGGACTAGATTTCCTATTCCGATACCATCAGCTTGGATCAGTGCATATGCCATGCCAGAGTCAAAAATATCTGCCTCAGTTATAGCCTCATGTAATTTCGCTTTGAGTACACGCTTGAGGACTTTATCTTTAGTCTCAATATATTTGGGTATATCAATATGCTTTGCATTTGGATTATCTCCATCAATTAAGTCATCTATGGAACGCATCCAGTTAAATATTCCAAATACCACTGTTGATCTATTTGGATAAATAAGTATAAACACCAAGCTGCCGAGGATGGCAAGTATGTATTCGATACCCCCGATAATCCAGGTTAATAGAGGTAATTTACCTGATCTTCTGTGCCACCAGAATTGACGGGCAAGGGTAAGGTATGTAGTGAATAGTATTTTAGTTCGAATCGTAAGCGACTTCATAAAGAGGTATTTTGTAAATACGCAAGAATAGATTACTTGTTTATTTACAAAACCGCAATATCCCAATCTAGGGGAGCTTTCTGTATATACTCTTCAATTTGATCTCTAGTTTGTAGACCTTCTTGTGCGCCAATATGTTGACATACATTCATAGAGTTTATTGAAGCCCACTTGAGTGAATTAGGGACAGTGAGACCTAGTGTTCGTGCTACTGCAAATGTCGAAGCAAATGCATCACCGGCACCCGTTCGTTCATATGGTGGTGCAATGTCTGGATATTTATCAAGATGGATAATTGTATTGTAATCAATTGTTGAGTTAGCGTCGCAAGTATATGTATAGACCCCGTTTGGGCCATCGGTAATCACTGGGAGTATCGGCCCCAGTGCTCTAATACCATCAAGGAGTGATTGTACAAAGGCTCTTGTACGAGGTTGGCTTCCGATACCAAGAATTCTCTCTGCCTCTTCAACATTACAGAAGAAAATATTTGTACGCTTATATATTCGCGCGAGTTTTTCGGTGCCCCATTTCATTTGGTATGTTCCAGGTTGAAAAACAAGTTGAACAGATTGATTTTTTTCAAGATAGTCCGCCAATGTATCATGAAAGGGTAGTGCATTTTCCGAAACAGAACTAAGATAGAGTACTTTTGGGGTGCCGATATCTGGAAGGGAGTATTCAAATAGTTCATGTTTGATCAAGATGGTACGTTCGTCTTTGTACCATAATACATAATGGTAATTAGTGTTTTTTCCAGTATGAGTTTTTACAAAGTCTGTTGATATCTTTTCAAGTTCGAGTTGGGCCAGACATTTTTTACCATTATCATCTGCTCCGATGTTTACAATTAATCCTGTTTGCAATCCGAGTCGAGCAGCCGAAACTGCAGCATTTGCACTATTTCCTACAGCCACAACTTCTTTAGCAAATTCAAATGGGATTTTATCGCCAAAGGGCAAAATAATATCTTTACTCCCATCCGCCTTTTGGTTTACTTGAGCATGACTTTCATCGTTGAGTCTAATAAAAGCGTCAATTACCATGTCTCCAACGGCGACGAAATCAAGGTTTTTAGTATTGTTTTTTCGGAAAAATTTCATATGTAAAAGTATACCATA
>JBJOQZ010000030.1:0-3831 GCA_046049705.1 Candidatus Parcubacteria bacterium
CCCCCGTCTTCATCATCTTCAAAAATACTTCATGCGGAATATTTACTTTGCCCATACCTCGCTCGAGCATTTTCTTTTTTCCTTTCTTTTGCTTATCGAGAAGTTTATTTTTTCGAGTTACGTCACCACCGTATAAGTGGCCAATCACATCTTTTCGCAAAGCAGACTTTGTGCGTGATGACACAATTCTTCCATGTGCCTGTGCTTGGATTTTTGTGACAAACATCTGCTGCGGTAAGACCGCCTCTAGTTTATCTACGGCTTTATTTGCTTCCTCTTCAATTCGACGGTCTGCAACCACACGTGTAAACGCTTCAACAGGCTCTCCTGCCACCAAAATATCCATACGAGTCACTTCAGCTTTTCGCTCAGATTCAAATTCATAAGACAAAGATGCATACCCTGAAGACACACTCTTCAATTCATCGAAAAAGTTTCGCATCAATTCTCGAAGTGGCATCTTGATTGTCATACTTGTACGACCATCTCCAAAAGTTTCTGAATCTGCAAGTTCAGCTTCGTGATCATATAAAAGTTGATATACTGCACCGACATATTCTGAAGGAGAAATAATATTTAATTTCATCCACGGTTCATGCACTTCAGTATATTGCCCATGATCTGGAAAAAGTGATGGTGAATAAATAGTGACATCTTTGCCGTTTTTCAATTTCACTTTATACGTAATACTCGGTGTCGCAATCACAAGTTCAAGATGAAACTCTCGTTTCAATCGCTCAGTAATAATTTCCAAGTGCAAAAGACCAAGGAATCCACATCGGAATCCTCGTCCGAGTGAACCAGATGATTCTTCTTCATGCGAAAATGCAGAATCTGAAAGACGAAGCTTGCCGAGTGCTTGTTTGAGCAATTCAAAATCATCGGCATCTTCAGGATACACAGAAGCCCATACCACCGGACTTGGTTGCATATATCCATGTAGTTCTGGAAGTGGTTTTCTAAAAAGTGTAATGGTATCTCCCACAGAGGCAATACCCGGTCGCTTGATTCCTGTAACAATATATCCAGTTTCACCAGCTGTGAGTTGATCTACCGGCTGTTCGTCTGGTGTAAATATCCCAACTTCTAGTGAATTAAATCTTTCGTCGGCGATTTTGAATAATAATTCATCTCCTTTCTTGACCGTACCTTCAATGACTCGAATGTAGACTATAACACCTTTATGGTTTGAATACTGGAAATCAAAAACAAGAGCACGTAAAGACCCGGAATTGAGGATTTCTTCATGTGGGGCAGGTACACGTCGAATGATTTCTTGGAGCAAAGCATCGACACCTACACCAGTTTTTCCAGATGTTGCCAAAATAGAATTTGGATCACAACCGAGAAGCTTTACCATTTCTTCTTTTATTTCATCGATTCTGGCAAGCGGTGAATCTACCTTGCTCAGTACTGGAATAATAGTGAGTCCAGTATCACGTGCCATACGGAGTGTAGTGAGAGTCTGAGCTTGCACCCCTTGTGTAGCATCGACAAGCAAGATACAACCTTCTACTGCTTTTAGAGCTCGAGATACTTCATATGAAAAGTCGATATGCCCAGGAGTGTCGATAAGATTAAGTTCAAATTGTTCACCTTTTTTATGAATATGCTCCACTATTTCACCTTCTGCATCGAGAGATTCAACTGTGATATCAGTTGGTACAGTATACCCCATCTGGACCGGCCGCATTTTGATAGTAATCCCCTTTTCTCGCTCAAGTTCCATGCTGTCGAGGACCTGATCCATCATCTTACGTTTTTCGATAGTGCCCGTAATTTCAAGCATACGATCAGCCAATGTCGACTTTCCATGGTCGATATGTGCGATGATGCTAAAGTTGCGAATATGAGAGAGTTTCATTTGGTTTTCCTACTATACCAGAAAAAGCCTTATTGTTAAGTATATTTGCTATAATCAGACCAATATGAAACTCACATTTGCACAGATATTTAGCCTCATTCCCTCAAGTGATATTTTGACTCTTTCGGCAGAAAGACAACATGTAGACAATCATATAGACAAAGAGTTACATATAAATGAGCTCCCTCTTGAACTACGTACTCTACCCTTAGAGCATGCTTGTATAGACACCCGAACACTGATCCATTCACAAGCATCGCATACAATATTTTTTGCACTTGCAGGTGAAATCCACGATGGAAATGCCTACATTGAGACCGCATTTCAATCTGGTGTAAAAATTTGCATCGGTACCATGAGTAGTGAAAAAGTAAAAGTACCCCAAGGAAGTGTTTATATAGAAGTCACAAATACCCTTGATACCTTGCAAGCTATTGCGCGCGCATACCGTGAATCATTTTTGCAACATATTCATATTATTGGCATCACTGGTAGTGTTGGTAAAACTACAACCAAAGACATGCTCGCTATCACCCTAGAACATATATTTGCATCTGACTCCAAATCTAGTGCGGAAGAGAAAGACCAGACACCGATCTTTGCCACAAAAGGAAATCTCAATAATCACATTGGAGTTCCACTTTCAATTCTCGTAATTGATCCGAAACAAAAAATAGCCATCCTTGAAGCAGGTATGAATCATCGCGGTGAGATTCAAGTCCTTGCACAGATTATGCAACCAGATACTGTTATTATCACTAAAATTGGAGTTGCACATATTGAATACTTGAAAACACAAGAGGAGATTGCTCGTGAAAAATCTGATTTAGCAATATACTCATCGCGCGCAGCTAAAGTATATATCCCAGCAGATGATGCATATGCAACATTTGTACAATCATATATTCAAGAGGAATCATCACATAAGACAAGTGTCATATTGGTAGATACATTAACTTCTACATTGCTCTCTCATACCCCAAAACATATCGTCGATAATATTTCACTTGTTATTGCATGCGCACTCTATATTGCAAAACAACTCAATCTTGATATCGATAAGAGCCCGTCAAAGATCTCAGATGAAATATTAATCAAATCTGTCTTAGCATCACAGATTACCCCGCGCAGATTCGAGATTAAGAAAATATCAAATAATCTGTTACTTATTGATGATTCATACAATGCCAATCCAGATTCTATGCGAGCGAGTTTGAAAGCATTTAATGATCTTGATCTTACAATATATTTTGAACAAGATACCTTGGTCGCACCACAAAAAATCGCAGTACTTGGTGGCATGGCAGAGCTCGGTGCACATAGTGAAATGATGCATCAGGAAATAACTCACTTATTAGAACAATTGTCGAATATCGATATCGCGATATCTGTAGGTGAACTAGCAAAACAATATGAGTTTGCTCATGGTTTTATGCACTTTCCAGATATACAAAGTGCAGTACGTTCCCTAGAAGAGTTACTGATACAGAACTCTGCACCGCATGCCATCTTTGTAAAAGGAAGTAAATCAACACATATGAGCGACTTAGCAGATACACTCTCTTCAAAACAAAGTCAGTAATCGTGTGTCACCTATACTATCTTTTGTTTAAGTAACTCTAGTATCCCATCAAAAGAACCATTACTCATCACAACGACCACATCTCCGTCTTTCAGATCTGGAATTATTTTTTCTACCAATTCGACTGCGCTTTCCGCAAGCTCCACTACTTTTCCAAAACTTTCGGTTTCGCGCTTTACAACTTGTGGGTCAAGCAGATCTTGACCAGCGTCTATCTCTGCACGATATGGAGGAACTTTTATCCCAATCAAATCCGCGGTAGCTAGCGCACCAGGATATGTATGTTCAAATAATTTTCTACGACTTGTATTTGAACGCGGTTCAAATAGAGCAACGATGCGTCGATCAGGAAAACGATTTCGAATACCTTTGAGTGTTTCTGCTA
>JBJOQZ010000031.1:0-7501 GCA_046049705.1 Candidatus Parcubacteria bacterium
GGACTTGAAGGGAAAACTGGTCTCGAATTTGATCAAGCTTTTCTCAGTGAAATGATAATTCACCATCAAGGTGCGGTAGATATGGCCAAACAAGTCCTTGCAACTTCAAAGCGCCCGGAACTTATGAAGCTAGCAAATGAAATCATTGCTGCTCAAACAAAGGAAATCGAAATGATGAAAAAGTGGCAGACAGAATGGGTAAAATAGGGTATATAGACCCAGGTGTGATATACGCCTCAGTTCGTGATATAAGAATACAAAAGTGAAAAACCGATATCTCTGGTATATGTATGACTTTGCAAACTCTATCGCACTGGTAGGGATCTTGTATTATTTTGGATTATGGGCAGTTGGCGAGCGAGGGTTGAGTCAATGGGTAGTAAGTCTACCGGTGTCTCTGGCTACACTTACGCTTCTTATCTTTATGCCGTCCATTGCAAGAAGGGTAGATAGGCAAGGGACTCATGTAGCACATATGATATTTTGGAGCATTCTTGCCGCGCTTGTATTACTCACGCTTTCGCTCATAGGTGCATATGTTTCGACGATAAGTATTTTTTTACTTTATTTTCTATTTAATGTGTTCTTTCAGGCTGGGTATGTATTTTCATCTTCATTGCTTCATATTGTTTCGGATCCTGAGACAAGAGTTCAAGTCTCTGGTATCGGACAGACATGGGGTCAGGCAGGAAATTTGGTAGGTGTCATTCTTTCATTTTTTACTGCATCGCATATGCTTATTGTACCCACAGATAAGCTCAATGTATTCTTCTGGTCAGCGATTGTCTTTATGGTGATATTAGTATTTGTCTCTCGAATCCGTATTGATCGATCTCTCCTAAAGGGAAGTAGCAACGCGGTATCTGAAAATAAAGAAGGGGTATTACATGAAGATGTTTTTCATACTGAAGTTGTTTCTCTCGATAAAAAGATATGGCATAAACTCAAGTCAAAAAAGAAAATCACTTTTTTCCTTATTGCGTATGCATTGTATTCAGATGCGGTCGTTACACTTACGCTTTTTGTGGCACTTTACTTCAAAAAAGTCCTGTTTTTTAGCGATACTCAGATTAGGATTTCCAGTCTTATTTTACTGGTCTCAACAATGATTGGAGGTATAGTAGTGGCAAAATATATAAAAGCAGGAACTGAAATGCGTACATTGAAGATACTGTTATGGGTATGGCCAATAGCAATTATATTATTTGCAGGATTGTCACATATCTCGATCGTATATGTACTCCTCGTTTTTATTGGTTTGGCAATGAGTACTATTTTTGCATTATCAAGAGCATATTATACATACCTTATTCCAAAACATGAGCAAGCAGAATTTTTCTCACTCTTTGTAGTATTTGAGAGAGTTGGAGCCATGGTTGGTCCAGTATTTTGGAGCCTAGTCATCTCTGTTTCACTTTGGCTTGGTACCTCTGAGGTTATTGCATACAAAATCGCAATTTCTAGTGTGGCCTGTATGACAGCTATAGGATACTTCTTCTTGCGAAAATCAGATCAAATAGCGGATTGAGTATTAGATTAAATGTTGGGTATATCTACTTCAACCACTTCGCTATATATGCATCGACATCGAACTTTTTTTCGCATCCACTTCTAGCCATAAATCGAACTGTACCAAAAGTAGGTCTTGGAAACCATGCTCTATCGTGTACACCCCCAATACTCCAAGCGATACCAGCATATCCATTTGGATCACGCCCATCTAATTCATAGGTATCATTTAGATAAATAGCGATTTTTTGGGCTTCGATATAATCCTTGCTCCACTCCAGTATTTTCTTTGCCCAATACATTCGCATATATCCATGCATCTTACCTGTCTTAACCATCTCCATCTGCGCTGCATTCCATAATGGATCATGTGTCTTAGCGTCTTCAAATTGTGTTAAAGAATATATGAATTCTTTCGGATCATCTCTATGTTTTCTTAATGTCTCTTTTGCCCAAGTAGGGAAGCAGGTATAGGAATCATAGTCCGGGTTGTATAGACAAAAATTATCTGCCAATTCTCTACGTACTATAAGTTCTTCTAGAAAAGCTCCAACATGGTCTATAAGGCCAAGTGGCCCTTCAAGATCGACTTTTGCTTTATTCTTTTTCTCATCAAGGGTATCTTCAATACGATATCCAGTATGTGCAAGTGTTTCCAATACAATTCGTTGGGGCGATAACATACCGTAGTGAAGATACGGAGATAGATTTGATTGTGCGTCCATGATCGGGTCATTCCTTTTGTCCGCGTAAAGAGTTAGTTTATTGGAGAGAAAAGACTGCAGTTGTTTATGCGCAGCTTTTTCACCGGCTTCAATCCAATCAATTCTATTAGTTTCATTAGTATGTGTATTGGGCTTGAGATGTATATTGAGTGTAGATAAATTGATACTGCACTTCTTTACAGTAGATTGAATAGTTGCATTGTTTACGATTGCTTTTTTAACCATCGGTGCAATATGTAGTTTTGGAATCTCTGTGAGATATTCCGGCAGTAGTCTATGTAGTTTTGGGCGCAATGTATATGCAGCATACTCAGATTTTTGAGATGCAATCCATGCCGGAACAATATTGTGTGTATCAACTTCGATGAGTGGGATATCGAGCCGAGTGGCAAGTTTCTCTTTTAACTCTCTCTGGATTCGGAGCGGCGAGAAATCTGTTACTACACAAGAGGCATTTAGATTTAAAATAATTTCCTCAAGTTTTTTCTGGCTTTGATTTCCAGTTTCATCAAGAATGACAATAAAGGGGATTCCAATTTTCTCGGCATCAGCTTGCAACTCTTTGAGAGCAGATATTTTAAAATGTAATTGGCGTTCTCTGCCACCCAAGAAACCAACAATTAAATTGTATACAATTACTACACCGGTTTTTTGTTTCTCTGCAAGGTCAAGAGCGTGTAGTAGGGCCCAATTGTCTTTGAGGCGCATATCTCTATCCATCCAGTAGACAACGGGTGCACTTGTATCAATTACATTTGAACCTGATTTTGAATTCGGGGTATTCAGTAATCTATGTCTTTGACAGATAGATACTGTATTTGTATCTCTAGAAGGCGAGTTCATAAATACCACTATATCATGTATAATTGTCCCCATATGAAACACCACATGAAAAAAATCGTATGGATCGGATTGATCATTATTTTAGCCCTTATTGTTGGCGCCCTAAAGTCAGGGCCGAAGCAGGTAGGTGGCTTACCTCAAGTTGAAATTGAAATGGGTACATCGACTGTTACTACTGCTGGTGGAAATGTCCAAGCTGGGACTGCAAATCCGCTCGATGATTCATTGCGTAAAAAAGAAAATCAAAATCTTACTCCACTTATCATCAGAACTCAGGGTCAAGAAAGTATTATGAAATACAATTTTTCATGTGTTAAAGGAAGGACTATGGATGCACGGCTTAGTCTTGGCGGTAAAACAGAATCAGCTGAAGTAGTAATCTATGACTCAACTCTTTCTAAAGATGGTCAAATAGAGACAAGAACATTTACACTTCCATTGACCTCTTCTTCGCCGGACCAACGTTTTGCTTTAAAAGATGGTAGTGCTGAATTTGTATTCAATGGTACAACAGGAACAGTGCTCGAATATGGTAAAGCAACTTTGTACAAAGATTGCCGCATGACTGCATCAGAGATTATCAAATAGTCAGGTGATATAGATGTATGCCGAAAGCACTTAAACAAATACTTGCTACTAGTGTGGTATATATCAGCTTATTGTCCCTGATAGTAATCTTAAATTATTCAGGCTTAATTCATACTACAAGACCATTTGCATCACTCCAAAGTGCATCTGTACCTTTTGCAGAGACTGCAGATTCAGTAGATAGTAGTACAGAAGTTCAAACTAAAACCAAGACAAAAGAAAGTGAAGTGCAAGTAAATGAAGGTGGTGAACATATATCACCACGATATCCATTTGCTGAAGTGATTAAAGTTGTAGATGGTGATACGATCAAAGTGCGTACTACGGTTGGGGTAGAAGAGGTATTGTATACAGTGCGTATGATTGGAATCAATACACCTGAGACTGTTGATCCACGTCGAGGTATAGAATGTTTTGGCAAAGAAGCGAGTCGATTTGCCAAAGATACGCTTATGCAAAAGACAGTACGAATTGTAACAGATGAGACACAAGACCGATTTGATCGATACGGGAGATTATTGGCATATGTACTTCTTCCTGGTAGTACTATAGAGACTGAAGTATTATTTAACCTTACTATTATCGAGCAAGGATATGCATTTGAATATACATATGATAGACCATATGTATACCAGACCGTCTTCAAGAAGGCAGAAAAAAATGCAAGAAATGCTGAAATCGGATTATGGCAAAAAGACGTTTGTACAAATAATGATATGATATAACCATGTCTTCGCTCGACCCCAAACATCCATCTGACCCTGAGGTATTGACACCTACACAACCGACAGGTCTTTTAAAAAAAGTCTCGATAAAAATTATCTCAAAAATCGTTGCTTCACGTGTATATGCGAGTCGAAGAATAGCGGGTATTGTGCGGGCAGAAAAAGCTGCACAACAAGCAGCAAAAGGGTATTGGAAAAAGCTTGGCCCTGGTCTTACTACAGGTGCAGCCGATGATGATCCATCAGGAATTGCGACATATTCTCAAGCTGGAGCACAATTTAATTTCAACTTGGCATGGCTTGCTGTATTTACATATCCTCTCATGTCTGTAGTTCAAGAGATGTGTGCACGAATTGGACTTGTGACTAGTCGTGGACTTGCAGCAAATATTCGCATGCATTATTCGAGAGGTATTTTGTATGGAGTGGCACTTCTATTATGTGCAGCCAATACCTTCAATATTGGGGCAAATCTTGGGGCAATGGCAGAAGCGACACGGCTTGTATTTCCTCATTTTTCTTTCATCTGGCTTGTGATCGGGTTTACTATCTTTAGTCTTTTGCTTCAGATTTTTACGACGTATAAAACATATGCAGGGTACCTTAAGTGGCTTGCATTGATTTTATTTGCATATGTTATTACAGCATTTGTTGTGAATCTTGATTGGCAGCTGGTGCTCCGTGAAGTGGTATGGCCTGAGATTGTATTTGATAAAAGTACTATACTCATGATTGCGGCGATCCTTGGTACCACAATCTCGCCTTATCTCTTTTTCTGGCAAACGTCTCAGGAAGTAGAAGAGAGAATTTTACATGGACAAGTGGTAGAGGAAACCGTTGAGGTCAAGACATTGCTTGATGAAAAAGGACATGTTGTACGTCAAGAAGAATCCGTGGAGCATGTCGCGGTACCAGTACCTGTCATCTCTGAAGTCTCAGATACTGATCTTAAAGATATGCGTATAGATGTCTGGTCTGGTATGTTTATCTCAAACCTCGTTATGTTTTTTATTATTGTCGTTTGCGGAGCAATTTTGCATACAGGTGGAATAACTACAATTCAATCCGCAGCAGATGCTGCTCGTGCACTTGAGCCACTTGCAGGACAGTGGGCATACCTCTTATTTGCAGTTGGAATCATTGGTACAGGATTACTCGCAGTGCCCATCTTGGCCGGTTCAACTTCATATGCACTTGCAGAAAGTTTTAAATGGAAATCAGGTCTACACTATCGACTCAAAGAAGCATATGCATTTTATGCAGTTATCATACTTTCCATGGTAGTAGGACTCCTTATGAATTTTATTGGATTTGATCCAATCAAAGCCTTGATTTATTCAGCTATTTTAAATTGTATTGTCGCTCCAATTGTTCTTATTTTTATCGTGCAATTGAGCGGTGATCCAGATGTGATGGGTAAGTATACAAATTCAAAGAAGGGTAAAGTGATGGGCTGGGGAATTACTGGGATTATGACAATTGTGGCATTGGTAACGATCGGATTATTGATTATATAAGACTCCAGTCGATTTCTTTAGGTCTCAGTCGAAGGTGTTTTTGAAATAATACAGGAAACCTGAGTAAGTTTAACTAGACTATTTACATACTCCTGGCACTACCTCTATATACACCTTTTCAAATCCTGCAGTTCGCAACATGAGCTCAAGTTGTTTCTTTGCTTGTTCTGTCGCAGTTGAAAGAATACCACCTTCACATGCAGCAATACGGATAGTTTCCGATGCCTCTTGTCGTGCTTTTGCCTCTAGATTTGTATCACCTTTGGTAAGTACACCTGTATCACGATCAAATACCTTAGTCTCATTATTATTGAGTATTACACCAAAAAGTTCGGCAGGAGGAAGCTTGATATGAATTTCGTTTCCAATACCTTTAAAATCTGCAGGGGTGATTTTGCTCATATCAAAACCAGCAATGACAGTTCCTTGTGCAATCAAAATCAACTTATCGCCAAACAAAAATTCTTTGATTCCAGTGTGACCAGTATTTGCTTCAATCACTTTATCGATAGTGTATGATGCAGTTTCAAAACGATTGAGGAGTTGGATCTGGGTGATAACAGCTGAACGATCGCTGCCGAAGCGGACTGAAGGATTGTCTTGAATCCAGAGGTATATGCTGATAACTAAAACAAGTGTGATTAAAATAAATGCCAAACCAATATAGAGTATTTTTTTGAATCCAAGTATCATATACATAAGTATATAGGCAAGTTATCCTCATGTACACAATCTATTTTATATAATCTTCGGAGTATGCATGGTAAAATACACTGACATATGCCCACTCTTAAAGAATATATTTTGACGTTGCGTACCTATAATCCAGGTATCTCTGATAAAACAATCACACTGTATCTCCTCAAACTTGGAAAGAGGATTGAAGACATTCAGCTCGCATTTAAAGAGGTTAATCCGATTGATACTGTCGATTCAGTCAATCTGGATAGCTCTGGTACTGCACCTACACCTACACCTACACCTACATCCGCCACATCACCAACACCAACACCAACACCAACACCAACACCAACACCAACACCAACACCAACACCTGTATCTATACCTCAGGTTGGAGTCATACAAGGCGCCACAGTAGCACCAGGTACACCTTTTGTTCCAACTGTACCAAGCGCAAGCAAAGTGACGGAGACGACTGAAATCGAGATAATGCCCGCTGAACTCTCTTATCAATCTCCATCAGAAAAAGGGTCGATACAGTCTCCGGTATTGGAAACACCTCAAATTCACTCTCAACCACAACCACCTGAAAAATCTGTAGTTGCAACACCGATTATACCGGCTGCAGTAACGACACAAACAGTACAAACTACCCAAACACCCCAAGCACTCCAAACGCCTCAAACAGAAATTCATCACCAATCTTTTGACCATCTTATTCGGCTACAAGATATGATTAAGGATCTTGATGCTCAAGGCGGTGGAGAAAAAGGTCTTGTTATCGAACCTGCCGGCAGTGAAAGTAATCAACCATATGTGGGGCTAGAACCAAAAAATCAGCCAGGAAGTTCTATGCAAAGAAAAAAGTTTTCATATGAAGAATTGTTTGGACCTACTCCAAATCCAGTAGTTG
>JBJOQZ010000032.1:0-10119 GCA_046049705.1 Candidatus Parcubacteria bacterium
AAAGTGCTATTTTTGCGTCTTGCAGATCTTTCTGGTGCCATCGAGATGGTGGTATTTCCCAAGGTATATGAGCAATTTAAAGCAGTACTTACACCTGATACCTGTGTAGTCATGAAGGCAAAAACATCATTTAGAAATGATACACCAAGTTTAATTTTGGATAGTGTAAAGGTGTTGATGTAGTTATTTTCCAAATAAATAAGCATGCGATCCAATAACTCCTTTTGCTTTGCAGTTGAGGCGCGGAAAAACTTTTTATATGACTTACTGTATGACCTTGTTTGAACCAAAAAATACAACTTATTCTTCTTTCAATACATGATCATGAAGCTCTTTTGCGGAAGAAAAACGCTTTGCAGACTTTAGCTCAGCAAGCTCCGCGTCCCATTTTTGACGGATAAGTTTTGCTTGTGGTGAATATTGAAATGTTTCAAACGGCATACCTTTTTCATCGACGACTTGTCTCAAAAAACTATGTATAGCTTGAGACATATTTATCCCGGAAGCTTTTAGCGACTTTGCAGCTTTTGCTTTTAATTTTTCATCTATACGAATGGTAATCATGGTCATATATGGATTATATTAGTAATTTGTATATACAATGTCAATACAATGTATATACACCAATATCCGACCGATATGGCTGGTTACAAATGTATGTACCCAGATTCATATCTATATATTGATATCAACATGGTACTTATTTGAGATGAAATTTTAATAAAGTATTCTACTATTAGTCAATATAATATACTCAAATTGTATCTATGGCAGATATGCAGGAATGTGAATTTGTCAGAACCTGAATTTTTCTTTTAAGCTTTGAGCAGTTTCCATGAGAAAGAAGACCTATATAAGATTGGATTATTTCTTTTGAGACTTCCCTATCTAAATTCCTAAACATTCTATTTTTTGTAGCGGTTCTCAAAACTCTATGATCAGAAAAATGCACCCAACCAAGAAAATCCACACCAGAAGCGAAAGTTTTGACGAACACCTTATTGGGATGAAGTGACAACTTTAAGTTGTCCGATAAAAATTCTCCAATTTTTGGAAGAAGTTCAAGTAACACTTGTCTGTCATGGGACATAACCACAAAATCATCAGCGTAGCGGATATAGTAGGTTTGTTTTAACACATGTTTAACATACTGGTCAAATTCGTTCATATACACATTTACCAAAAGTTGAGATGTAAGATTTCCGAGCGGTAAGCCCTTCCCTAAGCATGTACTTTGAAAACTACTCACAATATTCTCAATAAGCCAAACAATGTCTTCGTCAGATATGTGCTTTTTGAATATATTAATTAATATTGCTTGGTCTATTGAAGCGAAGAATTTGCGGATATCGCATTTTAGTACCCAACATGTCCTACGATTATTACGTGACACCTTATTAAAAAAATATTTAAAACGATCTAGTGCTTTATGTGTACCTTTTGCACGTCTGCATGAATATGAATCATATACAAATTTTGAATCAAAATACCGATAGAGCTTCCGATACACTGCGTGATGCAAAAGCCTGTCTCGGACAGTAGCTTTGTGAATACTTCTTGGTTTAGGATCGTTGATAACAAACGCCTTATATGTACCATGTTGATACGTCTTTTTTTTCAACTCCTCATGAAGTTTGAAGATGTTTGATGAGAGATTTAAAGCAAACAAGGCAACGTCTGTTTTGTGTTTCTTTCCATTTACAAATTCTCCCCCTGCTTCATAGAGATTTTCCAAGGATATGATATGGTTGTAATCAACAATTATTTTTTTCATTTAATAAATATATTAGACCACATAATTCTATGAATCAGACCCCTCCCCCCGAACAATCCCTAGTGTAATTTTAAAAGAAAAAGAAGCATATCAGGCGTGGTTAGTTCTTCACAGAAACTTCCCGAGAGTAGAAAGGTTAGGAATAGGGCAAAAAATTGAGGATGTATTTCTTGACGTCTTGGAATTGAGTTTTGCATGTGTATATATGTCACCTGAGCAGAAAGTCATTGTGCTTGGAAAAGTAATATCAAAACTAGATACTCTTAAATTTTTTATGCAACTTGCGTGGGAAAGTAAACTCATACCTCAAGCTAAATATATCGAACTTTCACAAAAACTTGAAGAAATTGGGAAGATGCTCGGAGGATGGAGAAAGGGCTTACAGAGTCCTTCTGCACAAACCTCATAAAACAAAACTCTCACCATGTCGTGATGAGAGAAAGTGTGAGTTTCGGAACCACGAATCGATTGCGATTCTCAGCATTCCAGACGTTGTCGTTCGAGAAGCGATTGACGTTGGCGTTGAGCGAGCCATCGGAGTTGACGTTCACGTTCGCAACGAAGAATTTGTGTGATATATCATCTGCTACACCACCTACCCAATCAGGATAGGTTGAATCTTATGTGGGACATAGAAGTCCACCAACATATCACACCAACTAACTTTATTTTTTATTTGAAAAGACAAGCCCACTCTTTTGCAAGACGTATCCGACAAAATTCTCGAGGATGTGTTAACACAATCATGGCATTCAAGCCGTAGCCGAGATGCATCTATGTATTGCTGATTCAGTATACAAAAATCCCCCTGACCTGCCAACGTAATTTTCATACGCGAGCAAAGGGTCAGGGGGACTGAGAGCCAAAGGTTCAAGGAACCTAGGCGGATGCAAGTGCCTGTTGCGGAACCACGAATCGAGCGCGAGACTCAGCATTACAGACGCCGTCGTCCGAGAAGCGACGGACGTAGGCGTGGAGCGAGCCATCGGAGTAGACGTACACGTACGCAACGAAGAATTCGTCGGCAACTTTGAACAGGAAGAACGTGCTGTAGCCGTCCGTGCGGAGCCACTTGCGATGCTTCTTCACGAACCCGATGATCTGAGCCTGGGTAAGGCACAGGGCATTCGGGTCAGTTCCGAGACCGCCATAGATCTGCTCGAAGGTTCCGTCCTTGGTCATCTCGTGAACTTGGACGTTTTGAGCTTCCGTTGGATTGCCTTTGATGTTGGTCTTCCAGTTCCTGAAATCGCTGTCGAGGTAGCCGTTGAAAAGGCTTCCTGCTTCGGCGATGACTTCCGTTCCGTCGGTCGGGTCAAGGGTAAGCATTTCTACCCCCGAGATGAGCTTCAAGCGGTCAGTAGCATTTTCAGCCATTTCCGCGAGGAGTTTTTTGACGAACTCGTGAGTTTTGACAGACACATGGTCGCCTCGCTCGAGAATCCGTTGGAGGTTTTCACCATTGAGTGTTCCGTTCTCTTTGAGTTCGGCAATGGCGGTTTCTGTTCCCTTGCGGGCAGCGTCTTTGATGACAGTGACGCACTGTTCTTCTTGTCCTTTCGTAATCGCTTTCATGGCGTTATCAATGTTGGATGTGTTGTTTCGTTGTTGCTGACTGGCTTTTAACCACAGCACGCAATATCCCTCAGGAGATACTCTGTGCTGTGGTTAAAACTTGCATTTTTTTAAGGAACTTAATCAACATAACTATACTACATAAGTACAATACTTGTCAATACACGTGAAAATACCCCAAAATCGTGCTACAATCCCCTCTATCGGCTCCTTTCCGGCTTAGGTCCGTTTACTATTATTTAAAGCCACTATTATTCTATATATGAATTCCCCAATCGAACATAAACGCCATTCACTTGCCCATTTACTTGCAGCGGCAGTGACGACCCTTTTTCCAAAGGCGCAGATTACGATTGGTCCAGCTATTGAAAATGGTTTTTACTATGACATAGATTTTAGTGGCGCTTTTTCTGCGGGCACACTTCCAGACGGACGTACCACTTTGAGCGAAGAAGACTTCCCTGCTATCGAATCTAAGATGCGAGAGATTTTGGAGGTATGGTCAAAAGCACCAAGTGCAGCACAAGGATTTATCGAGAAAAAAACATCTCTTGAAGATGCACGTATCTTCTTTGCAGATAATCCATACAAACTAGAACTTATCGAAGATATTACTTCTAAGGGTGAAGAAATCACACTCTATGTATCAGGAGACGGTACCCCATTTGCTTTTACTGATCTTTGTCGTGGTGGACATATCGAAAATCCAGCCCATATCGATCAAAACTCTTTCAAGCTCACAAAAGTTGCTGGTGCCTACTGGCGTGGTGATGAAAAAAACAAAATGCTTACTCGAGTCTATGGTGTTGCATTTGATACTCAAGCAGAGCTTGATACATATTTAAACCAACAAGAAGAAGCGAAAAAAAGAGACCATAGAAAACTTGGGCGAGAACTTAAGCTCTTCACCATATCTGATCTCGTTGGATCTGGTCTCCCTCTCTTTCAGCCACGTGGTGCACTTTTGCGAAAAGAGCTTGAAAACTTTTTATGGGAACTACACCAAGATAAAGGATATGAACGCGTATGGACACCGCACTTAGCGAAAGCAGAGCTCTATCATACTTCAGGTCATGGCCAGCACTATCTCGATGATATGTTTAGCGTGCACGGTGGTACAAGCAAAGAAGACTTCTATATGAAGCCAATGAACTGTCCACACCATATGCAAATATTTGCAGACAATCAATTTTCATATCGAGATATGCCTGTTCGATATTTTGAACCGGCAACAGTATATCGAGACGAAAAAACTGGTCAGCTTTCTGGACTCACACGAGTGAGAGCTTTGACACAAGACGACGGCCATCTATTCTGTCGTATTTCTCAATTACAAGAAGAAGCGAAAACTATTGTAAATATCATCAAGACGTTCTATACCACTATGGGTATGATGGATGGTTATTGGGTACGACTTTCTTTGCGTGGTGATGATCATAGTAAATATCTTGGCGGCGACGATGTTTGGAATACTGCCGAAAAAGCATTGACTGATATCTGTCAAAATGAAGGAC
The DNA here is from genome assembly GCA_046049705.1 of Candidatus Parcubacteria bacterium. GTDB lineage: Bacteria > Patescibacteriota > Minisyncoccia > Phycocordibacterales > CAIZLB01 > DALYDD01. The sequence goes on from JBJOQZ010000032.1 coordinate 4,864, forward strand.
TCAACTACAAAGCAGGGAAAGATGAAGCAGCGTTTTATGGGCCAAAACTAGACTTCATGTTCAAAGATGCAATCGGCCGCGAATGGCAACTCGCCACAATCCAAGTTGACTTCAATCTTCCAGAGCGTTTTGACCTTTCATTTATCAATGAAAAAGGAGAAAAAGAGCGTCCTGTTGTAATCCATCGTGCAATTTCAGGTTCAATCGAGCGATTCCTTGGTGTCATGATCGAGCATTTTGCAGGAGCATTTCCATTTTGGCTTTCTCCTGTCCAAGTAAAAGTCATTCCAATTGGAGAACGGCAAATGGAGTATGCACATGGCGTACACAAAACTCTTCGTGAAGCCGGTATACGATCAGAAATTGATCAATCAAATGAAAGCCTTGGTAAAAAAGTACGCGGTGCTAAAACTGAAAAGATTCCATTTTCAATTGTGATTGGTGATAAAGAGATGGAGTCTGGATTATTTAATCTTGAAGGGCGAACTGAAAAGATTGAGGGCAAGAATCTTGAGGAAACCATTGGTCTGTTTCAACAATTGATTAAAGAGAGGAGTTTGTAGATCACAAGTCAATCCACTCTGACAAAAGCGAAAGCCTCACCCAGACCGAAGTCCGTGTGAGGCTTTTGAGTGACGTAGATACCCGAAGTATTTTACCGCCTTGTGTAATGGGTACATACCATCTTCAGCGCACCATCTTGAAACTGGAACTGAAATTTGCAACCGTCTCCGTATGCAAAATCGGCATCACTAGGTAGCCCGTCGTCCACCAGTTGTTTCAGTAGCACACATGCGTGCATGTTAGTGTATCCAATAAACTGAATCAGTATCAGGCATTGATCCCTTGGAAATAGACGGTGGTCAATTGAGAACACTCCATAGAGTAAGAAGTCTCGGTTCAAGAACTGTGCGTTTTCAGGGTTATACAAATCTGCAGCTGTGATAGGTTCACCAATTTTACTTAACATATGAACTAAATTCGACGTATGGTTACAGGACGTCTAGCCCTCCTTTCAAGAGCATTACCTGTGGTAAAAGAACCGAGCAATTTATACCACCATACCCCTAATTAATCAATGCGGTCAATAAATTAAGTTCTAGAAATATCATACAAAGTAGTAAAACCAACAAAAACAAAACCCCGCCAAGCATATGCCCGACGGGGTTTTGTTTTTTTTATTTTTTTCTAGCTGAGAGTCTATTTGATGATTATTTCACCAAACCTTTCTTCTGCATATTTGCAAGTTTGAACGCTTGAATACGAGCATGGATATCTGATCCAGTTGAACCATTTCCATTTGCCTGCAATACAAGCTTTGATTTCTTGTTTCGAGCAACAATCATGTATCCAAGGAATCCACTCCAGAGCGCAAGGCCGAGGACAAAGAGGAATACTTTAAGATTACCGTTGATACCAGTTGCAGGTACTTCACTCAAGAAGACTCCAGAGATAGGTGTACCAGCATTTGGTTCTCGAATCACAGTTGCAGTAGATGCACCAAGGACTGAGCCACCAACGATATTTGTAGAACATGAAGCGCTTACAGATTGACCATTTGAATATGCAGTTACTGTCGCTGTCTTATATCCAGATGTGGTATACACTTTCTGAATTGCAGAAGCATTACCATATGTTAATCCATCAGTACCAGTCCAAGAATATGTATATGATCCGTTTCCACCTGTTGCATATGCAGTCCATACTACATTTTGGCCAACATTGGCATTTGTAGGACTCGCTACACAGTATACGTTCATATTGCTATTACTAATATAGTTTTGATCAACAGAAACTGAACATGATCGAGAGATAGATTGTCCGCCAGATGTAATTGTTACAGTAGCAGTCTTGTATCCAGGATATTGGTATCGTCCTGTAAATGACTGTCCGCTTGCAGATACACCGTCAGTACCAGTCCAAGAATATGTATATGATCCATTTCCACCAGTTGCATTTGCACTGAATCGAACGTCCTGATTGATACCTACAGATGAAGGTGAAATAGTACAGTTACCATCAAGTGTCGCATTGTTTGGAGGATAATATGTTGATCCTGAACCACTAATCGGAGTACCAAATACAATGTTTACATTGTTTGTATTAACGTTATTGTTTACGTTATTGTTATTTGAGCTACTTGTATTGGTATTCGTATTATTGCTAGATGAATTTGAGTTCGCACTTGCATTTGATCCACCACCAGTCGATGTTGGAACATATGTAGGGATATATGAAGGAGTGTATGAAGAGTAAGATGGAGTACTTACTGTTGGTACATATGAAGGTGTGTATGTCGGATAGTATGAAGGAGATGAATATGAAGGTGAATACGAAGGAGTATATGAAGAATATGACGGTTCATAATAATAGTCATAGTTCGGTTCATAGTAATCATATGAATAATCATAATTTGGTTCATAGTAGTCGTAATACTCCCAGTCGCTACCACTATCATAGCCACCATAATCCCAATCGTCCCAGCTTGCGAGGGCGACTTTTGTATTGGTAAAGCTAAACACAAGTGCAAATACTGCAAATGCAATAACACATGTCTTTAGAATCGTCTTTAGGTTTATTGTTTTCATATTCATCATAATATATATATTATATACCAAGTGCATGGTTTCGTCAAGTACCCCTTCCATAGAGCAATATAGTGTGCTCAAATGATACTTATATGGCTAATTGTAAGCCTATTTCTTTACTACAGATACTAAATCCCCTTCTACCACATACCGATCGCTCGCCTTACCAAAACTATCACAAGTAGACAGCGTAATCATATTGTTTTGTGTATCAAACTTTACTAGAGCATTTTCTTTATCTACTTTCTTCACAGTTTTGACTGTATATGTATATATACCCTCATTTCCATGGATAGTGATAGTGTCACCTGACTTCACATTCTGTAAATTATTGAATACCTTAAACGCTTTGTTTTGTACCACACTGAAGCCTGTACTATGACCAAAGAGGAACATGTTTCCTGAGCCAGGCAACCCAGATCCTGGATATCTTACTACTCCCTTGGTGAGCTCGGTATCGAGAATTTCATGTTTAGCCGATGTTGGATTTAAGATAAGAGAATCTACACCTATTGATGGAATGACAATTCTAAGTGGATTTTCAGCATATATAATTTCTGACCCTAGCTTTGAACTAGAGTTTTCATTTGTTTGAGTTGCAGCATTACGGGAAGTACTTTCAGAAGTACTCTGAACTGGTACATCGGCCTTTGAATCATTTTTAGAGGTATTATTGTTTTGTACATTTACCCCTTCCTGAGGCTTGCCTTCAAGTATCTCGCGGACTGCAGATTGAGTCTTTTGTTCTAATGTCTGACCTCCATCTACTTTAAATTCACTCGGAATAAGCCCGAATACAGTCAAAATAAGCACTGTGCCGATAAATATCAGGCCAAATATAAGGATAAATTTAATTTCTTGTGAGGAGAAAAGTTTTTTCATACGAGATATATGTTCTATCGATTATACAATTACATATATCTAGTGTCAAATATTGTATTTGACAAAACAATTTCATATAGTATAATATAATCACTATGGAAAATAAACCTGTAGAAGAAAAAAAAGCAAATTACACCTTCTGGCGAGTACTCGTCGTTGGGATTATTTTAGTATTACTCGTCTTTCTTAGTGTCGGGATTGTACGTATTGTACCAAAGGCACTAAACTCACTTGCAAATGCCAGCCTTTCAATTGGCTCTCTTTTAGATACGCAGTCTGGAACAAGTGGAACCAATCCAACTACGACAAAAGATACAGGTAATTCAAATACCACTGATTCAAATACAGACACATCTAATAATACAGATTCAGATGGCAAAGGTGGATTTTCAATCCGTGACCTTACAAATCAATCAAATACAGGATCAAAAAACTATGTTCCTGGAAACGATTCACTCCCCTCTCAAAATACAACAATATCTGGAAATACTTCTGGTGTAGGTGGAAGCGATTCAGCTGGTTCAAAGTCATCAAATACTCGCCCATCTGGAAATACACAAACTACAAACGAAGCATCTGTTCAATACAGCAATACTGCAAGAACTATAGGTGCTTCAGATATCGCAGTTGAAATTGTAAGCAGAGGAATTATTTCAAATGGTGTTTTTGTCCCAACAAATACCTTTACTACTTCAGATGTTGTAGTTATCAAATTTAAAATTGAAAACCGAGGACAGTATGCTACAGGAAATTGGTCAGCACGTGTAGACATGCCATCGTATAATAATTCAGACAAAGTTCGATCACTGACAAATATCGGTTCAATACCAGCGGGTGCCGCAATTACTGGCGAAGCAAGATTTGATAGCCCAATAAGTGGAAATACATCTGCCACTATCACAGTTGATACGACTAGTACGACACAAGATACTAATCGTGGAAACAATACAGCGACTGCAACTTTTGCAGTATCTGGAACTAATAATGGAAATAATAATGGCGGCGGTTCAAATTGGACAGCTGGCACTGGTGCAGATCTTCAAGTAAGAATTCTTTCAACTGGTACCGTAAATCAATTTGGGCAATATGTTGCAAACACTAATCCTCGACTTGGATCTGGTGAAAAAGCTGCAATTCGTTTTGAGGTAACAAATATTGGAGGCACATATACTTCAACATGGAATTGGCGTGCAGATGCCTCAGGTGCAATTACAAATACATATTATGCCCCTGCAGAAAATGGCTTGGCTCCGGGTGCATCGACAAGGCTTATTGTTGGATTCGATGCGGTAAATTTCAATTATGGTTATAACTACGGATACGGCTACAATCAGCAAGCACAATTTACCGTGATGGTAGATAGTGGAAATGTAGTATATGAATCGAACGAAGGAAATAATACCGCTTCAGTTTCTATGACCGTTGGATACTAATCTCAATACAAAAGTATTCTATACATAACAAAAAACCGACTTCGCTTGAAGTCGGTTTTTTGTTTTTTCTATCATGTACCACACCGATATCACACCGAGATCTGTAAGTATTAGACGTCCAATCTCGCAGTCTTTGCATTTGTTTGGATAAATGTCTTTCGGGACGGAACATCGGTACCCATCAAAACGTCGATCACTTTATCTGCTTCAGCTGCATCTTCAATGGTAACCTGTTTGAGTGTACGGAATTTTGTATCCATAGTTGTTTCGCCAAGCTCTTCGGCATTCATTTCTCCGAGACCTTTATATCGCTGGATATGCGGTTTAATTGTTCGCTTGGCACCCTTTGTAGA
>JBJOQZ010000033.1:0-6926 GCA_046049705.1 Candidatus Parcubacteria bacterium
AGCGCACCAGGATATGTATGTTCAAATAATTTTCTACGACTTGTATTTGAACGCGGTTCAAATAGAGCAACGATGCGTCGATCAGGAAAACGATTTCGAATACCTTTGAGTGTTTCTGCTACTGCAGTCGGATGATGTGCAAAGTCATCGAGCACTACAATATTTCGGGCTGCATTTTTAAATACCATTTCCTGCCTCCGCTTCATCCCCGGAAAAGAAGCCAAGGCTTTTCGCACCTGCTCCGATTTGATATCAATACCATTGCCCATGAGAAGTCCGAGTACCGCGACTGCATTTAGAGCATTGTACACGCCATAGAGCGGTACGATGTACTGCCCATATGACTCCCCTTTTACAAACAATTCAAGATGTTGACCTTCATGATCAATATCTCCGAAGACTGGACGAAGGTCACATGAGTCGTCAATTCCATATACCAATATATCTGCTACATGCGGAATAGTCCCAGCTCTTGTCTCTGCAATCAGTTGATTGAGCAGTGGATAGGTATGCGAAACAATTAAATGTTTTTTCGTTACTTCAATCAAATGTCGAAATGCAGTGGTATAGATTTCTTCATTTGGATAAATATCAATATGGTCCCATTCGACAGATGTAATAATCGCACTTGTTGGTCGATAGTGTAAAAACTTTGGTCTTGCATCGAAAAATGCCGTATCGTATTCGTCTCCTTCAAAGACAACATGTGATCCTTTACCTACACGATGACTTGCACCTTCTTTAATCACCACCCCAGCTTCATCTCGCATTGATTGCATCACTCCACCAATCAAATATGTCGGATCAAGTTTCAGTTCAGTAAGCATATGTGACAATATACCTGTAGTTGTTGTCTTCCCATGTGTCCCGGCAACCACAAAAGATTCTTTACCTCCTGATTGGCTGGCATTGTCACCAACATAATATTCGCCCATGAGTTCTGGCATAGAGATGAGGGGTTTATTGAGCTCTTGTGCACGCACTACTTCGATATGCTCAGGTCCACATGCATTTCCAACTACTACCAAATCAGTATCAGAGGCAATATGATCAGCACTCCATCCTTCGAGAATATGCACTCCTTTTTCTTTGAGCAAAGGCCCCATAGGTGGCCAAAACGAAACATCTGAACCTGTTACTTCAAAACCAGAATCACGGAGCATAAATGCCAGTGTCCCCATGGCAGTACCACACACACCGATAATATGAATTTTTTTACAATTTGAAATATCCGCTTTAATACGATTGATAAAACGCAATTCAGGGTGCGACTTTGTGCGCAATTTCTCTTCATAGTATGTATTAAACATTTCTTGAGTGTAAGGCATTTGGGTACTATATCAAAAGTTATTGGATGTGGAAATGATATATATCACGACTTATAGAGTACATATCAATAAATCTATTCAATGTTAAAGCGCGCCCTTGGGTAGGGCGCGCTCGCTAAGATCGACATTACGATGTCTTATCCCACAGAATATTTGTGCCCGAAGGCATAATACCTGTGAGACACGTCATCACCACTGAATGCCGAAATCTATTGATCCATTGACCTGATGTGCTTCGATCGGGATGCACACGATTTGTCATGACTGCTACAGCAGTGTCGATTTTTGGAAAAATCGCAAGGTGACAACCTGAGTAACCATTTTTGAAGATGGCGCCTACATTGTACCCCCTTAGGCTGACAGTACCGACAGTGTCGGTCATGGGGTCGTATCCATTTGCAAACTCATCCCAGATGCCCCATCCAAGACCAAAGCGAGAACCTTGATCAAAGTGATTGGTACCCATCTGTTCGATGAGTGCAGGGTCGATGATTTGTTTGCCATCGATAGCACCTTTATCCAGGATAAACCTGGCGATGCATAGAAGGTCTTCGCATGTTGCAAAGAGTCCTGCGGCACCGACCATCCCGATCGCTCGGGTAAGCTCATCATGGACAAGGCCGGGATAACTTACACCACCGATAGCTTCAGTGGCGACCACATGCTCCAAACTCTGAGCGGGATTGAAAGTCGGAAAGATACCAAGTGGTTCGAATAAAACCTCTCGGCACAAATCTGGAAGTTTCCTGCCAGTTACAGACTCAAGAATGACCGCAAGAACAATTGGTGGGTAATTTGAGTAATGAGTCATATTGCCCACCAATATATCTGCCGACATAAGTCCAGAGACCATCTCCTTCAAGGGTATACCGGTGTATGGCTTTTCCCAGTGATCGAGTTGAAATCGAGCTGCATATGTGAGCAAGTCACGCACTGTCGGCTCTCTCCCATGTGGCACTTTGATAAGAGGCAGATACTTTTTCACAGGATCATCAAGCTTCATGAGATTTTCTGTAACTGCCCACAATACGACAAGTGCCACCACCGATTTGGTGACAGATGCAATATCATACATGGATAAGTCACCAGTCTCAACCCTTGGATCGCCCGGAAGACGAGAGTGCACACCGAAGTGACGCATGTACACCCCATCTCCCTTGATAATCCCGAGAGACCCAGCACTGAAGAACTGGCGCGGCATGCACGCTTGCACAAACAAAGTTCCTGGATCAGTACCAGCCAAATTCGGAGCGTATGGCAGACGCTTTAATTTTTTCGTCATAAAATGAACTGTAGTTAAGTTATCAGGTATACAATTGATGCGAAACACTCGCACCTATACCCTTCTGCCCCGAAGAATACTAAATCTATACCAAAAAATCAAAGGATTGCCTTGTCTACACTAAATTAAATCTAGATACCAAATATCTGAATACAAAGTTTAATGGTATCACTGTCTTTATTGGCGGTGATGTTTTATCTCCTCAATCAAACCATCTTTCATAATAATCACTCGATCAGCAGCACTAGAATACTCTTCTTCATGTGTCACCATCACGATAGTCTGTCCCCTTCTGTGTAAATCAGAAAAAATATCTAAGATCATAGCTGAGCTTTCAGTATCGAGGTTTGCGGTCGGTTCATCGGCAAATAGAATTTTTGGATTATGAGCAATCGCACGCGCAATAGACACACGCTGTTGTTGTCCACCAGAAAGTTTAGCTGGGAGGTTTGGCATACGATCACCAAGTCCAACTTTTTGCAGGGCATCAGCCGCCAATTCATTTGCTTTCTCGGTTGAGAATCCTTGCATAAGGAGTGGAAGTGCCACATTTTCAAGCGCAGTTAAATCAGGGAGCAATGCATAGTCTTGAAATACATATCCAAGATAATCTAATCGAAATTGGGTTTTCTCGAGATCAGTGAGGTTATGTGTATCTGAACCATCGATAATAATTTCTCCATCGGTAGGTTGATCTAATAATCCGAGTTGGTACAGGAGTGTACTTTTTCCGGCACCAGATCGCCCCATAACTGCCACAAACTCCCCGCGCTTGATATCAAGATCAATCCCCTTGAGTACGCGTGTAATACGATCACCATCGGTAAATGTTTTAACCAATCCTCGTGTGGTGATAATCATTTCTCCAGATTGTTTTATTGTGCTATGTGTTTGCATAAAATGTATGTTGAAGTGATATGGTTAACGACCTAAAATTGCATCTAAGGTATTTCTTTTAACAATCATGCGCGCTGGAATATACCCTGCAATCACTGATGCAATAAAGAGTGCAATTGCTCGAGCTACAGTACCAGATACTGGTGCATAGATGATTCCATCACTAAAAGGAAAGTTAATAGGGTTGGCATCGACAAATGGTACCAATAGACCGTACAGTATGATGACACCGATTGTCGAACCGACAACCGCATAGAAAACAGATTGCATCACATATGACCATTCGATAACCCGTGGATGTATTCCGATCCCCTTTAAGATACCGATGAACTTTCGTCTTGTAATTGCATTTACGAAAACAACGATAAACACAGTAATCGATGCCACAGCGAGTCCAATAGATCCGATCATATTTCCAAGGAGTGCGAATACTGCCGTAATATCTTTTAAAAATTTTGGTTGTGCTTCTTCATAGGTCTGGATTTTGGCATCCTTTTCAAAACCATTTTGGACCAACACTTCTTTTACCTCAACAATCTCTGCATCTGTAGCACCTGGTTTTAATTTGATAGAAATTTCATCAAGGTTAGTATCAGATCGGCCAATCAATTTCCTGAGCTCTCTTTGATTCATAAGAATTCGAGCATCGATTTCATCAAGTTTTGATTTCATTACCCCTCGTACAACTACTTCTTTTGAATTATTTCCTACTTCCAATTTGAGTTTTTGACCAATCTGAATACCTCTCAATTGCTTGAGTCCAGGTGAATCAATTTGTGTATAATCATTTATCAAAAAAGCTCCAATCAGTACTCCGTCGGTATCTTTCTCATCGAGATAGTTTCCTGCGATTACATATTTTGATAATCCAGCAAATTCATCTTCTTTAAGTGGATCAATTCCAGAGACATTTCCCGCAGCTTCGTTTGGTGTTTCATTTTCACGAAGCACTTTCTTATAATCTGCATTGAGTTTGCCACCAGCAAGTACACGACTTGTATATGTTTCTACTTGAGGGAGATTGTCTAAAACATTGACAATAGTTCCTGAATTTTCGATAAAACTTTTCTGCCGAAGATTTGACACTAAGATATCTCCTGAATATTTTTCTCGAGCTGCATCGACTGAGCTTTGAATCAAACCGACCAATACTCCACTTACTACTGTCAGCTGTAAAAATACCAAAACCATGACGAGCATGATAAGTCCGGTCGTCCATTTGCTAGCATGCTTCACTTGTCGATATGCGAGGAAGAATGCAACTCTAAGGTGATTTTTCATAAGATAGAAGAGTGTGTGGTTTGGTTAATAAGGTGAATTATGTATCTTCTATTTATCAGCTTTGATAATGACTTTATTTCCTGATACTAGACCCTGAAGAATTTCAATGTCCCCTTCTCGATCAATCCCACCTGTTGAAACAGGAACAAGCTTAGCAGTTTTATCTATAGCAGGATTCCAAGTGCTTATATCATCGGCGACTTGCTTTACAAATTTCTTCCCTTTCTGAATTACGAGAGCTGACTGAGGTACTTTCAAAATATCTGCACGTCGATCAGATTCGACAGTGACATTTGCTGTAAGACCAGACTTAATTCGTTCATCTTGGCTAATAAATTGAATACGTGTCTTATAAGTCACCACTCCATCTTTGATAGTTTCTGATAAATCTACTTCACTAATCAAGGCTTCAAACACAATACCTTCTCCAAGTGCATCGAGTGTCACAGAAGCTTTTTGTCCAATTTTAAGTTTTGGTGCATCATTTTCAGAGACAAATGTTTCTACTTCAAATGCTGCATCACTCATAAGAGTTACTACAACATCCGTTTGAGCCACAGACTCCCCTGTTTTATATGCAATACGTGTGACAATACCATCAAAAGGAGCAATTAATCTTGTCTTATTGAGCGAAGCAGCTGCACTTGATACTCCAGCAGCTGCACTTTGTGCCTGTGCTCTTTGTGCAGCAATTGCTTCGGCAGTATTTCCTTCTCGGAGTAATTGCAATTGATCTTGTGCCTTTTGTACTGCGGATACATTATTTTGATATGTATTCACGGCTGCATTGAGTGCTTGAGTAGCTGTATTTACATTGAGTCGAGCAGTAGAAATATCTGCGCGTAACAATACATTTGCAGATTCATCCCTCACCCCATCTCCCATGAGAGAAAGTGCGGTATTGAGATCAGTAAGAAATGTCTGTGTAGTACGCAAATATTCTTTTGCCTCTGCAACTTTTGCATCATCGAGATTATCTTTATTTACAGTAGCAACAAGAGTAAGCCATTTTGGATACATTTCATTTATCTTAAGCCGCTCAAACTCAATAGTATTTTTGAGAGCAGGATTTCCATCAACGAAAAATGTAAGTTCTGGTCGAACACTCTGCGGATACTTGATTACCTTATCTGCTTTATTTTTTATTGCATCATCTGCTTTTGCAAATGAATCTTTAATTTGCTCGACAACATTTGTACGTGATTGTTCAAGGTTTTGGATAGCAGTGTCAACATCTGAAGCAGCAATACGCAGTTCTGCAGGACGAGATCCGTTTTGTAAATCAGCCAATTTTGATTGCTCACTCAAATACGATGCCTGACTCTTACTTACCGATGCCACATAATCAAGATTTGAAAGTTCTGCCAAGACATCACCCTTCTTTACCTTAGCTCCAACTGTAGTCTTTATTTCTTTGATTTTTCCTGATACCTCAAAAGACATATCCACTTTTTGTGCAGGTGTCACCTTACCTGTTACAGAAACCTCTTGGACAAATTCTTTAGGAGTCACAGTATAGAGTTCAAAATCACCAGCCTTTGCCCCACTCCTTGCAGTCATAATCAAGATAATTGCGATAATAATAAATGGAATAAATACTTTTGGACGCTTTTTATTTGCCCATACATAACTTAAGAAAGTTCCCAGATATGATTTTATTTTTGTAAGAAGTGATTTCATGGTGATGTGATGATTGTATTAAATAATTATTTGTGAATATATCTTGTCAATGTCTCTGCTACTGTATACATATCTTTGCCTAACTGTTGTCTTTTATTAATAGATATATGTTTGAATATTTTTGCAAGTTCTTTATCTATATGCTGGACAGTGTTTGTGACAAATAATTTTCCTTTTGCAGTAAGCCTGAGTACAATCTTGCGGCGCTCAGTCGGATCTGGTGTACGTATCAATAGTTTATCATGTTCTAGAATTGCTGCCTGTCGACTGATCGCTGCTTCAGATACACCCCATAGTTCGGCGATTGCAGACTGAGTTGCATCTTCGAGACCCTTGCACTGCGCCGCCCTTTCGATAGAAGCCAAGATTTTAAATTGTGAGAGTCCATAATCTGACACCTGTTTAATTGATGCATCTATATGACGCTCAAGAATCATGGCCGATGCAAGTAAAGGCTC
>JBJOQZ010000034.1:0-9100 GCA_046049705.1 Candidatus Parcubacteria bacterium
ACTGGCGGGCTTCGAGGCCCCGGACAAGATTCAATCGTCTATGATTTGGGCGATGGTGATAAGGATGGTCTCATATACGATAACGCTGGTGCTCCGCGCGGTCAACGTGAACTGGAACGACGACGGCTGGAACGTCAATGCGAACTCCGTCGAGAACCCGAACAGGTGGAATGATGGCAACCAGGTGTTCTCTCGAAACTGTTGGTTTTCTCCTCGGCTTAAGGTCGGGGAGTTTTTGCTTGCAAACCCTTCTTCCAACCACCAAGTTGTCGCCCTATTTCCTCAAGTCTTCCGATTAAGTCCGAGTATGTATCAGTTGGAATAATTTTACTTTCCCATGCGAGTTGCACAAAGAACTTCACAATATCAAGTTTTGTGATGGCTTTGTTTAATATCGGTATTTTGTGTTCAGGTGGGAGATAAGAAAGACAGAATGTGTATTCAAGTACATCAAGAAAAGCCTGTTCAATTCTGTTTCCAATTCCATACCGCTCGACTTTCGGAAAATCACGATAGATAGAGAGCCAAAAACGATATGTCTCTTTCGATTTGAGAATTACCTGTGGTAATTCTCGGGGGGGGGGTAATATGATCCTTATTAGTATGAGTCATGAGTATAAGAATATCATATCCATCAAAAATCTATGCGAAGCATGGACGGAATTTATACGTGGCAAGAAATCAAAAAAGGACGTTGCTGAATTTTCTCTTAATTTCTCTCAAAACATTTTCAAATTGCACGAGGAACTGCGAACAAAAATGTATAGACATGGTGCATACGAAGCTTTTTCGATAAGTGATCCGAAACCGAGAAGTATTCACAAGGCTACGGTCCGAGATAGATTATTGCACCATGCTATTTACAGGATTTTGTATCCCTATTTTGATAAAAAGTTTATTTATGATTCCTACTCCTGTCGACAATTTAAAGGAACACATCGTGCGTTAAATCGATTCAATGATTTCGTGATGAAAGTATCACAAAGTAATAGCAGGGCATGCTGGGTCCTGAAATGTGATGTTAGAAAGTTTTTCGCATCTATTAATCATGAAAAGCTTATTGAAATATTCAAGCGACATATTAATGATATGGAAACGATCTGGCTTGTAGAACGCATTATTGAGAGCTTCCAAAGTACTGGTCCAGGTAAGGGCTTGCCGTTGGGTAACCTGACCTCGCAACTCTTGGTAAATATTTACATGAATGAGTTTGACCAGTTTGTAAAGCACAAACTTAAAGTGAAATATTATATCCGGTATGCCGATGACTTCGTTATTATACAACACAATAAAGATGCGTTGATGGACATCTTACTTAAGGTTCAGGGCTTTCTCAGTGTGCAATTAAAATTATCTCTTCATCCAGACAAAGTGTTTATTAAAACAGCTTCGTCGGGTGTAGATTTCCTTGGCTGGGTTCATTTTCCATATCATCGAGTGATACGTACAACGACAAAAAATCGTATGTTCAAGAAAATCAAAGATTCTCAAGAAAAGCTGGAAGTTGTCGAGTCGTATCTTGGACTTTTGAGTCATGGCAACGGCTGGAAGTTGCAACAGAAGGTTAAGGATAAAATAGTGAAGACAAGGGTGGGGTAAGTCAATAAATTTACCCGTAATAACGGGAAATTAACGGGAACCACTTTTTGAGTGAGATAGCGAGTGAGAGTGGGGGTAGCCACCGTTTAAAAACGGTGAAAAAACGGTGGTCAGCCACCATTTAAAAAGGGTGGAAAATGGTGGACACCTGCAAATGCAGGTAAAATGCAGGAGTAAGATTATTTTTGAGAAATAGTGAGTGCGGTAGTGGGGTAACAATTTTTCATACTAGGAATGTAGATTGTCGCATCATCAATTCTCTAGAGTATCTTTCTGATCTGTGTCACCACATGATCCAATTTAAAATGAGATACCCCGACTGAAGACGAGGGGTATTTTATTTTCACCCTTTCTTAATCTATCATCTGCTATAATCCCTCTCATGACACAAGAAACCGCACTCGATATTCTCAAACTCGGGCACAATGTCTATTTGACTGGTGCAGCAGGGAGCGGTAAGACCTATGTACTCAATCAGTATATAAAGTATCTGCGTGATGCGGGAATTGAAGTGGCAATTACAGCTTCTACAGGTATTGCAGCTACGCATATGGGCGGTGTCACTATCCATGCTTGGAGCGGTATTGGGATACGAAAAGTACTACATGAAGCAGACATTGCTTCATTGATGGAAAAACAGCATCTCGTCAAACGATTTCAAAAAACAAAAGTATTGATTATCGATGAGGTATCTATGCTGCACCATACTCAGTTAGATATGGTAGACAGGATTCTCCGTGCATTTCGAAATAGCGACACACCATTTGGTGGCATACAAATCGTATTGTGTGGAGACTTCTTCCAATTGCCCCCTGTCTCAAAGATGGGGGAGCCTCGAGCAAAATTTATATATCATAGCCAAGTCTGGCGAGTTGCTAAGTGTAAAATTTGTTACCTCGAAGAACAGCATCGTCAAAAAGATGACGATGTGCTTCAAGTTTTAAATGATATTAGAAACAATGATGTAGGTGTTCGAACTATAGATATACTCAAACAGCGATTTATTTCTCCAACAATTATGCAATCAGTTAGTGTTGCGGATTCTTTTGAGGGTGTAGATGAAGTGTATACCGAATATACTGAAGAAACAGTAGAGGTAATTGCCGATGAGGTAGATGATTTATATGAGTTCGGTGACACCAAATCATCGTCGGCTCAATTACCTCAAATACAGAGTACTGCGACTCGTTTATTTACACATAATATCGATGTAGACGAGATCAATGATCAATACCTCGACCAATTAGAAGCCGAAGAATATGAGTATCTTATGGAAGAGGTAGGTAAAGATCACTTAGTCGAAACCTTGAAAAAAAGCTGCCTTGCTCCAGAACTCTTGCGACTTAAAGTTGGTGCAAAGGTGATGTTCGTTAAAAATAATTTTGAAGAAGGATATGTAAATGGCACAACAGGCATAGTCACAAAACTCACTGAGGATGGGCCGACAATAACAATTTCACAACATGACAATCAAAAAAAAGAAATCATGCCTCCGCTTGAAACATGGAGTATCGAAGAAGATGGAAAAGTAAAAGCTTCAATCAGCCAGTTTCCACTTCGTTTGGCATGGGCAATTACAATCCATAAAAGCCAAGGTATGAGCCTTGATTCAGTGGAAGTAGATTTATCAAAGTCTTTTGAAAAGGGGATGGGGTATGTTGCACTCTCTCGTGCACGGACACTCGAAGGCCTCACGATATTGGGGTTAAATGATATGTCTCTTCGGGTCAATGATGAAATAATTGTAGTTGATGAAAAATTAAGGTCAGCTTCCATCCGAGCAGAACAAGAACTACAAGATGAGTACTCAGATAGAGAATCTATTCAACTAGCACAAAAAGAAATTCAAAGACGATGGATGCCTACCGAGCAGGAAAAGCAAAAGAAACTATCTACTATAGAACAAACAAAACTATTAGTAGAAAAAAAGATGAGTCTGAAAAAGATGGCACAAGAACGAGGTATTACCGAAGAAACAATTATTGATCATATCGAACAACTTATTGCTCTGGATCCATTTTTCCAAGAAGAAATGACATATCTCAAATCAACCCTTCCTTTTGCTAAACAAAAATTAATTAAAGAGGCATTTAAAAAAGTATTTTTAGATGCTCATCCTGACGAAGATGAATCAGAATTTACTATGACTACTATGCGATCAAGTCCGCTTGCTCCTATTAAACATATTTTGGGCAATAAAGCATCATATAGAGACATAAGATTAGCGCGAGTTATTTTACAGTAGTTATTTTAAATTATGAGGCGAATAAAATTAGGCAAGTAATAGATGAAGATCTTATAAAAAGTCTGCATATGCTAAAATACATACATGCCTATTTTCATTGAATTAAGTCTTATCGTATTTCTTGCAACACTCGTTGCTATTATTATGCGTATGCTCAAACAGCCACTTATCGTGGCTTATATCTTGAGCGGTATTCTGGTTGGGCCATATGTATTTAATGTCTTGCATGCCACTGAAGCGGTTGAGCTATTTTCAAAAATAGGAATTTCAATTCTTTTATTTATTGTCGGACTCAATCTTAATCCAGAGACAATCAAAGAGACGGGGAAGGCTGCAGTTATTGCAGGTATCGCTCAGATGGGACTTACTGGAATTCTCGGGTTTTTCTTGGTGCAGAGTTTTGGATTTGATACTATCTCCGCACTCTTATGTGCACTAGCGCTTTCATTTAGTAGTACGATTATCGTACTTAAAATTCTCTCAGATAAGGGTGATCTCGGTAAATTGTATGGAAAGATATCAATCGGTATCCTACTCGTACAAGATATCGTGGCCACTATCGCACTCCTTGCAGTTTCAGTTATTGGAAATGGAGAGGCGACAAATATAGGCTTTGGAGCGACAATCTTTGACCTCTTGATTAAGGGGGCCTTAGCGTTCATTGTCCTCTATTTGATCTCAAAATATGTTTTACCAAAACTCTCTACATATCTTGCTCAATCGCAAGAACTCCTCTTCCTTTTTTCACTTGCTTGGGGTCTTGGACTTGCGGCACTCTTTTATAAGATTGGATTCTCAATCGAGATCGGGGCACTGGTAGCCGGTGTAACTCTTTCTGTTTCGACATATGCATTTGAGATTGGGTCACGCATGAAGCCTCTTCGTGATTTCTTTATTATCATCTTCTTTATTTTGCTCGGATCACAACTTATCTTTAGTGATATTCCTTCTCTTATCATGCCGATTCTCGCACTCTCTATTTTCGCGCTTGTTGTGAAGCCACTTATAGTCGTATTTGCTATGAATCTTGCAGGGTATCGTGCTCGTACTGGTTTTATGTCTGGTGTATCCCTTGCGCAAATTAGTGAGTTCTCACTTATCCTTATGACTTTGGCACTTTCGTTTAGCATTGTTGATGAAAGAACTGTTTCGATGATTGCAATGGTCGCTATGATTAGTATTGTCGGTTCAACCTACCTTACATCATACGTTGATCATCTTCATCTCAATATGAAGAGTCTGCTCAAATTCTTTGCGCTCAAGCGAAAAACACATCGTGAACCAAAACTGGCTTCTGAGGCCTCAGATATGATTATCTTTGGATATGATCGTGTAGGGTTCGATTTTGTAGACGCGGCGCAAAAGCTAGATGGTTCATATCTCGTAGTAGATTTCAATCCTTATTCAATCAAGAAACTGCAAGCAGCACAGATTCCATTTCGATTTGGTGACGCTGAAGATGTCGAGTTTCTTGGAGAAATTTGTCTTCAAGATGCAAAGATAGTTGTTTCTACTATCCCTGACTATAAAACAAACCTTTTACTGCTTCGTACCTATCGTAAATCAAATGCCGAAGGGATTATTATTCTGATTTCACATGATATAAGGCAGGCAAGGGAATTGTATCTAAACGGTGCTTCATATGTCATCATGCCGCACTATCTCGGAGCACACCATGCTTCATCAATGATTTCCCAGTATGGATTTGATGTTGCAAAGTTTGAGAAGGAGAGAAATAAACACCTCACTCATCTAGCAAAAAGAGAAAAGGTTGCACATCATATTGCAAGTGGTACAGCGACAGTATAAGCGCATAGTGAATAAAAACTGCATATGTACATAATACAAAGTATCAAAACAAAAAAATGGGTAAAGTTGAGCGTCGGGATTATTGTTATCGGGATTATCTTTTTGGCGATACTCCAGACAAGACCACAAGATGAAATAAGTAAAAATCCAGGACTAAAAATATGTCCAGATGAGCTTGTGATAGAAAAGATTGCGGGACCAGATCGATCTGGTGCTACAGTAGATACTGAAGATAATGAAAATATCGACTCTCAAAAAAATTCAGAGGTTTCTTCAGAAGATGCAAGTTATTATCTTGTCGATGGTAAACAAATGGCAGTAGAAGAGTTCAATACCGCTTGGGTGGCACAAAATTGTAAGGTCCCAATTACAAATAAAAAATAAATATTGCAAAAAAGAGGGGGTTCAGGGCTAATCTCTGAATTGTAAAGGTATCAAAAGTGGGATAGGTGTATCTAATTTAACTTCCAGCGAATATATTTGATTATATATTTACATAAAAGCCAAGGGAGAAGCCAAGTCCTATTGCGCCAATTTTTATAGTGATGCTTTTCATGAGCTACTTGTGCCGTATCGGTATTTTTTTGAGTATCAAAAAGTGAGAGAAGTACCCTTGCTTGTCCATCCAATGAAAGGTGCTCAAGCACATAATCTCTCGGGGCAAATTGTTCAAGGGAATGTAACATATTGTGCAAGGCAGGAACTATGTCATTGATATCATCGACCACAAGGCCGCATCGTGGATCAAAATAAGGAACAGATGTGGCTGATTCAGTGCCACCAATAGTATATGAATTATCTAGATTTTTTTGTTGAGCCAGAACACTTTTCTGATTTACTGTAGAGATATTCCAAACAAGAAGGGGTAGGTTTAGAGACATGAGTTCTTCAAGAGCGATACCTTGACTCTCACTAGATACGATAACAAGAGCAAGTTTATGTGTAAGAGCTGCATGCATAAGTTCGGGCTCCGTATATGTCCCATATTTGAGAAGTGTATACGTGATACCTTGATCGGTAAGTCTTGATACAACTTCATCTATATCTGTTTGATCTCTCCCTTTTGTATAAACAATAAGGTCTTTGGCAATATCATCGATAGAAATACTGAGTTTTGAGCGTAGGTGTTTTGGGTCAAAAGAAACTGTATCAACTCCAACAGGCCAAATTGATATAGGGGTGCTAAATCCTCGCTTTATCCAAAATGCTTCAACCCATGCAGATGGACAAAGCAATGTTGCATGCATGAGAACGCTGTCTTCCTTTGTCATAATTCCTGGAATTGTGCGCTCAAGTTCAGAAGGGTCAAAAGCAATGTTTGGTCCGATAATGAGTTTTTTATTCAAAAAGTCTTTAGCAGTAATTTCTCCATTTTTGTATCTTGCTTGGACATATGCAAGAGCGGCGAGATCATCATGGATAAGTGTGCAACCTGTCGATAGTGGTGCTTTATTGAGTACAAATGAAATACCAGCTTGTTTGAGTCCTGCAATCAGATTGGAGACAACTTTTTTTGGTCCAGTAGGATTGAGTTGGTAGACCGACCGAGAGATAATATTGAGCATAAAAAAAGTATAACATAGTGATGCTGAAGGGTAGTGGGGGTGGAGCCAAAAAGAAGGAGGGGTGATATATGTACTCTAAGTATCACTACGAAGTCGTACTGAGACAAAAAAGCAGTAAACTGCATCGCATATGTATGTATTGACACATAGGCTGGTTATGATATAATATATTTCAATAAATAAGGTGGTCTAACCAGCCAAAAAGCCTTATTTATGGCCCTAACATGAAATCGCTTGGTGAGTGCCAAGTGAATTCTAGGGGTCAAATCTTAGTTCCTCGAAAAAATGAAAACATTAGTGGTGCCACCTAATCTGGTGGTAATATTCCAAGCCGAATCCGCACATCAATTCTGGGTGAGAACCCCACTGAGCAACCCAGGGGTGAATAAAGTAGAGGGTATTGATTACCTACTCTCCTCAAATGCAACAAACCTACAATCTCAGTTGACTCCCGAGACTCAGTTACTGATCATCGGGTCAGACCGAGGCTCGGTCACTGAGCCTTTGCAAAAACTCGTCGCAAAGGCCCGCGAACTAAATCCCGGAGTTCGGGTAGTAAGTTATGCTGGAACAGAATTGCAAGGGATTGATACCGCTGATTTCATTCAGAAGGGATCACATCTTGCAGCTGAACGATTTGTCATGGAGGTGGCACATGCCATCGATATGGCAAGAAATGCTGAAAGGGCCGGAGAGGTTTTCAGCACGTAGGATTCGGCTCGCATCGCCGGTTCCCCGCAAGGGGAACCGGCTTTTAGTATTCACAATATATATTTGAGAAATACAGCATCAAAATAAATAAATGATATGATATATTCATGCGTGTACAATTCAATGCAGTTACATGGTATTCTCGTTTATTAAGTTATTTTTTCGTATTCGGAGTATTTCCAGCACTCGTCTTTTTTATAGGTAAAAGGTATCAAGAAACAGTTATGGTGCTGTCATACGCTGAATCATCTGCATATCAGCTTCATGCGACAGGTACATATCAGGCAACGGCCTATGCAGGAGCAGGTTCCTTAAAGGCTGAACGTGCAATTGTTGGTGAATGGGTTAGGGAAGATGATCCAAAATATAAAATTAAAATCAAAGCAATAAATACATTTTACGATTTGTATAAAGATAAGGTGATTGCTTCAGGGTCATGGTTATTTAGAGATTCTCTTCCAGTTGAAGTGCAAGGCACTGTCAAGGAAGTTGTAAGTGGAATTCCTGGTCTCTTTTTTCAAAAAAACATGCTCAATCAAAAGAATCAAGAAAGTGTTCAGTATTATAAAGTCGTATCGCTTGATACAAATAAACTCGTATTATATTTTGTAGATACAAAAGAGACAGTTTCGTTTGTGCGAAATGTATCAGATGCAGAAGCACAAGATCAAGAGTTAGGAGAAGCAGTTAAAGCGGAAGAAGAGGGTACAGGACTATTGAGATAAATAGTAGTTGGTAACTAGATCTCAGGCTCCATCTCAAGTGAGTATCCTTCGCCTTTTACAAGGTTAAAATATTCTTGAATGGTCAGTTTTTCCTCAAAAATATCTCTTGCGGTATCAATACCGACGTACCTAAAATGCCAAGGTTCATATATATAGCCAGTGTCCGCTTGCTTTCCTTGGGGGTAACTTAAGATAAAGCCGTACTTATAACTATTATTTTCAAGCCATTTACCTTCAGGTGCAATTCCAAATTTTTGACTTGGACCTGCGTATCCAATTGATTTTCCGCTTATATCAACAGTGGTACCAAGCTGGTGTTCAGAGTGTCCGGCTTCAGCAACTCCAGCGAGTCCTGCTTTACCTAGTGATGAAAGATAATATTGCGTCAGTAGTTTTTGTGTCTTAGAGCTTCGATATGCAGAAAATACTGCCAATTCATGACCTTC
>JBJOQZ010000035.1:0-3566 GCA_046049705.1 Candidatus Parcubacteria bacterium
TTTTTTCCGGTTAGTTCAGGAAGTACCAGCGACTGTGCTTTTAGGTTTACTTTGAAATATTGGTCTTGCTCATTTGCAGTGACAATAATTCCTTTATCATATTGAAATGCATCATATTTAAGTTTTGCTAATCCAAGCTCTTTAGCATCATAGGTCGGTAATCCATACTTAGTAATAAAGACACGCGTATGCAATTTTTCACCCTTACCATCATATGCGTCTTTGTCTTCATATTTTTCACCTTCAAATACAATCGCCCCTTCACTTTCAGTGAATATACCCTTTTTAAGTGCGTCTGCGATAAGTGCTCGAGCTGGTTCTACACACTTACTTTCAAAAAAGTATTGATCAAATTTTGTCCCAAGTAGATCATACAATGTCTCAAAATACTGCAAAGACCATTCGAGCCCTAAGTCATAAATTGTATTTATTTCCTCATCACTTCTTTCGTATAACTTTTTATTTATATTTTGAACCTCAGCTTCAACTTCTTTATTTTCAGCTTCTACTTGTTTTTTAAAATATGTTGCACCCTTTGCATATGAAGTACCCATATAATACATGCGCTCCACCAATGTCATCTTCTCCCCTTCCACTGCAGTCGGAAAAGGTTTGTCCATGAGTCTGAGTCCATAGATAAAGAGAGCTACATGTCTTCCAAGGTCACCTTGATAGCAAAAACGTTTTATTTCGGCTCCAGTATATTCACCAAGTCGCGACAAAGACTCACCAATAATATTGGCCATAAGGTGCCCGATATGAAATACCTTAAATGGATTTGGGTCCGTATATTCGTATGCAATTTTCTTACCTACATTGAGCGTAAGAAAGCCATATTTATTAGTCTTGTCTTGATGTATACCTACCGCTGAGACGATGTCATATATAGTTTGTGGCGCAAGGAAAAAGTTAATAAATCCAGGACCAGCTACTTCAATTTTAACGATTGATGAATCTGCTTTGGTATGCAGTGATTCTACGAGCGTCATAGCACACTCTATCGGAGTAATACCAATCAATTTAGAAATACCAAGAGCAAAACTTGTCGCATAATCCCCTTTCAGACTATCTACTATGCGTTCTACTGATATTTTTTTAAGCAAAACATCGATATCTTCTCGATTTCCATACAACTCTGTAACCGCCTCTGTAAGCAATGCCGCAATTCGAGCCTTTGCGTCTAAAGCCGATTGAAATGGTACATTTGAGGTAGATTCTGAATTTTGCCCTGAATCTGTATTAGTTGTATTGATTGACATGGCCCTATCATAGCAGAAAATCTCCCTTTTTCTACTTACCCCTCTAGGGCGTTTAGTCGGACATCGAAACTATTGTGCTCGAGTGCATTTTGTTTTATAGAAGCATCGATACGGGCAGAAAGTGTATCTATCTTGAGTGCAAGGTGATTTGTGGTCTCTATAAGGATATCTCTGAACTCATCGAACTTCCTATCAATAGCCTCAAATTTTTTATCTACATGTCTCGTAAATAACCCAAACTCTTCCTTGGTGACAAAAGTATCTTTAAGGGCTTCCCTTATAACTTCTATGGTTTTAGGACTAAGTTCTACATCTTGGACTTTATTGATCATAGTAATCGCTTTCTATATTTGTAATGAATAATACTGCAATTATATTCCCCGGACATGAAATATTCATAAAGTAGTTTTACCCAAACTTATGCACAGTTGTGTATATCTCACCTGCAGGTCTACATATCTCTTATCAAGCCCAAGCCTGTATACCTCGATCAGCTTGTGCTAAAATTAACTTCCATGAAAACCCACACTACCCCGCTACCTCATGGAGCCACTACCAAGACCACTACAAACCGATTATCTGCCTCGAAATCAAAAGTAAAGAAAAATCACAAATACATCTTTGTACTCGGCGGGGTCATGTCAGGAGTTGGTAAAGGAGTCACCACTTCATCTATCGGCCTCCTTCTCGAAGCAAAAGGATATACCGTAAACATTGTCAAAGTCGATCCATATCTCAATGTCGATGCAGGCACAATGAACCCCACTGAACACGGTGAGGTTTTTGTTTTAAATAGCGGACTTGAAACCGATCAAGATATGGGAAACTATGAACGATTTCTCAATCGTGATATCGATGCTTCTGGATATATGACTAGTGGCATGGTCTATAAATCCGTAATCGATCGAGAGCGTTCACTTGGATATCGTGGTAAATGCGTGGAAGCAATCCCAGATATTCGAGATGAAATTATCAATCGATTTACTGCTTCTGCTGCAGTCACGAGATCAGATATTACACTCGTAGAAATTGGTGGTACGGTTGGTGATTATCAAAATATCATGTTCATGGAAGCAGCACGGGTGATGCGTATCCGGCAACCAAGAGATGTTCTCTTTATCATGGTTTCATATCTCCCTGTCCCAGGAAAACTAGGTGAAATGAAAAGCAAGCCGACACAAAATGCATTGCGCCAGCTCAACTCATATGGAATTGCCGCAGACTTTATCATCGCTCGAAGTGAGCAACCGATGGATGAAAAGCGAGTAGAAAAAATTGCAGTATCTTGTGGTCTGCCAAATGAACATGTCATCTCAGCTCCAGACGTAGATAGTATTTATGATATCCCTCAAAATTTTGAAAAACGACAAATTAGTAGGCTTATCTTAAAGCAACTAGGACTCAAAGATAAACCAGCAAAACTGGAGGCCTGGAACACATTTGTAAAGCAGTCAAAGGCATCAAAAAATTCTAAAAAAATTGTTAAGATTGCGGTCATCGGCAAATACTTTGATTCAGGTGATTTTACTCTTGCAGATTCATATCTATCAGTACTTGAGGCAATCAAGTTTTCTGCCTATAAAATTGGTGTTAAAGCGGAAATCTCTTGGATCAATGCCAAGCAATTCGAAAACAATGATCACACTAATGCGGTGCCACAAGCCCAAGTTAAAAAAGTACTTGGTACATACGATGGGATTATTGTTCCTGGTGGTTTTGGAGATAAAGGCATAGAAGGAAAACTGGCAGTAATTCAGTATGCGCGCGAACAAAATGTTCCTTACTTTGGACTTTGTTATGGTATGCAGCTCCTTGTAATTGAATACATGAGAAATGTCATCGGCCAAAAAGGCGCACATACCGCGGAAATAAATCCAAAAGCAGTACCGTGTGTTATTGATATTATACCTGATCAAAAAAAGAAACTTGCTGAAGGAAATTTTGGAGGTTCAATGCGTCTTGGTGGATATACCGCTCATACAAAAGATAAAACAATTGCACGATCTTGCTATAAGGCTAGTGAAATTATTGAGCGACATAGACATAGATATGAAGTGAATCCTGAGTACAAAGATATGATTGAAAAAGCAGGTCTTATATTTTCAGGTGTATCACCTGACGGAAATTTGGCTGAGATCGCGGAGTTGCCTCAGACAAAACATCCATTCTTCTTGGCTACGCAATTTCATCCAGAATTCTTGGCTCGACCACTTGACCCTCACCCACTCTTTACGGAATTTTTGAAAGTGAGCACCTCAAAACACTCTCGAGGAAAATAGTCGCATATAATTTCAGTTACAACTGCTG
>JBJOQZ010000036.1:0-4750 GCA_046049705.1 Candidatus Parcubacteria bacterium
TTGGAGCGTGAATTGTCGCTAAAACAAGATGTCCTGTGAGAGCTGCTTGTATAGCAAGTTCTGCTGTATCCCTATCTCTAATCTCTCCTACCATAATCACATCTGGATCTTGCCTTAGTACCCCTTTTAAAGCATCTTTAAAATCGTAGCCAATCTCTTTATTGATTTTTATCTGACGTATACTCGGAAGCACGACCTCCACAGGATCTTCTATACTTATGACCATCTTGCCCTGAGTTGAAAGATGGTTGAGGCAAGCATATAAAGTTGTCGTCTTACCCGATCCAGTTGGACCAGAGACAAGAACCAAACCACTCTCTTTTTCAAGATTTTTCTTCAATACTTCTTCATCTGCAATAGATAAACCAAGACTTGATATACCAATATGTACACCACTCTCAGATGCAAATAAACGACAGACAATATTTTCACCATATACAGTAGGTGAAGTAGCTGCCCTAAATGAAATATGACTTCTACCAATATCCATAGAACCTGATCCATCTTGCGCTTTATCTGCAATATCTGTACGCATACCTGAAATAAGTTTGAGCCTACCAACAAGTAATTTCAGTGACTGTATATCTATATATGTCGAGTACACCAAAGCATGTGCAACCCTCAAAGATATGTGCCCACACTTTTTCTTAATATCAAAATGAATATCTGATGCACGATATAGAGCTGCAATATAAAATAATGTGCTCAATTGTTCAGCAGTAGAATCTCCAATCAAATGTACCAACCCCTCTTTTTGAGATACATATATATTTTGCATGCAACCATGCTATATATAATGGGATGAAATTTTCATCAAATAGTATACTCACCTACCGAAGTTCTCTTTATAGAAAGTGCAATAGCGCCCACTCCATATTTCTGACCAAGCCAACATGCAAATGAACGAACATAGAAACCGCTACTGACATTTAATCTAAATTTCATTACAACATAACCCCTGTTTTTGCTCGTATTATTTTTACTGAGCTCTATATACTTTTCCCAGCTTTGCTTCACTTCATCTTGCCTAAAATCCCCTTTTACATTTGAAAGAACCTGCTCAATCTGACCTTCAAGATCTTCCATACTCACTATTCTTTCCTCTATTTTCTCAATATCATATATCTCAACTATGCGAGTTGGGAGCTTTTCATTTGTCTGCCCAATTCCATGTATCTTTGAATATTCAAATAAAGGTATACCATCAATTGGTTTTGATGAGAAAAATGGATAATATTGCGTATACGACCCTTTTAGTTTTGACCAGTCATATTCTTTGACAGAACCAACTTCCTTATCAGGGATTAATTTTTCATCAATTACTTTTTTATCAAAATGTAATGTATCGATTTCAAAATTTGGAACAAGAGTATGCCATGTCATAACATCTTGAACTGGATGCACCGTGCCGAGCAAATCGAAACTATCGGTACTTACCCCAAAAAGCACCTCTACCTCATATGTTTTAGGAAGTGACAGTATCTCTTCACGTCTCCACACACTTGTCTCATCAAGCACAACCAAAACCCCACTGGCCAAGGGATCAAGTCGTCCAGCATAGGTATACGTATCTTTAGGTGGCAATTCACCACTTTCTATATACCGCAATATTGTCTCTTTTGGGGTCTCAAATTGTTTCTTGAATAAAAGATGCATACACGCTACAATCATAGCTATCATGACCGAAATGTCCAATGCCAACCAAGGCTCAAATCGTAGCAATCTCAGTATGGAGCCATATAAAGGAGTGCGAGATTTCTACCCTGAAGACCAGTTTATTCAAGACTATATTTTTAATACTTGGAAAAAAGCTGTGGAGAGCTTTGGATATGAATCCTACAATGCTTCTATTATCGAGCCAGCTGAGCTCTATAAAGCAAAATCAGGCCAAGAAATTGTAAACGAGCAAACATATACTTTTATTGATCGTGGAGACAGAGAGATTACTCTTCGTCCTGAGATGACTCCGACAGTGGCCCGACTTGTCGCAAAGCGAAAACGAGAATCAGGATACCCACTTCGCCTCTATTCGATTCCAAATGTATTTCGATACGAACGACCTCAGCGAGGACGCCTCCGTGAACACTGGCAACTCAATGTTGATATGTTTGGTGTTTCGAATACATTTGCAGACCTAGAACTTGTCGAAATTGCAGCACATATCATGAAGTCTTTTGGTGCTACACAAGGAGACTATACAATCAAAGTGAGCAGCCGAAAATTACTCAATGCCCTTTTCACTAATTGGTATGAACTTGACCAGACCCAATCACATGCCATGCAAAAACTCATTGACAGAAAATCAAAGATTTCTGAAGATGAATTTCAATCTGAAAGCGAAAAGATAATCGGGAAACCATTTACATTTTTAAATTTTGAAAATAAACATGCTATCGATAATCCTGAATTATCCCAAGCACTTGCTATCCCAACAATAAAAGAAGCCTATGAAGAGCTTCGATTTGTCATTGAGAGCGCCAAAAAACAAGGGATTCAAAATATTGTTTTTGATCAAACAATCATACGAGGTTTTGATTACTATACAGGCTTTATTTTCGAAGTCTTCGACAATCACCCAGAAAACAATCGATCGCTCTTTGGTGGTGGTAGATACGATGACCTCCTAAATCTATTTACTGATGAAAAAGTACCTGCTTGTGGTTTTGGTATGGGAGATGTCACAATCGCAGATTTCCTTGCTACAAGGAAGCTACTTCCTGCTTATTCACCAGCATCACAAATTATGCTTTGTATAATGGATGCGCAAATTTATGATAAAGCATCTGCACTTGCACAAGAACTACGTAATCAGGGGTTAAAAATCGCCCTCAATCACTCGCTTCGAAATATAGGAGATCAGATAAAAAATGCTGAAAAACTTCACATTCCTTTTATCCTCATCTATGGGCAAGATGAAGCGACCATGAATACATATAAAATTAAGGAACTGGCAACTGGCAAAGAATATACAGATATTCGAGATTTACCCATTTATCCAACTCAAATTGTTGCATAGTTACCACTAAATATAGTTTTACTATTTATTTAACACTTTCTTCAGACCTTTAAATTCTATGCGAAAAATTGTACTTGATATTGAAACCAAAAATACATTTCAGGAAGTTGGAAAAGCTGACCCTACACTACTCGATATATCCGTTGTCTGTATATACGATAGCGAAACAGATCAATATACAAGTTATCTTCAGGAAGATTTTATAAAATTATGGCCAATTCTTGAGCGTGCAGATATTTTAATTACCTTCAATGGTGATCATTTTGACATCCCCCTCCTCAATAAATATTATTCAGGTGACCTTACAAAAATTAATAGCTTGGATATCTTGAAAGAAATACGTAAATCACTTGGGTTTAGAGTAGGTCTCGACAATATTGCCAGCGCTACCCTTGGTAAAGGTAAAATAGGTCATGGTCTTGAAGCAATTGAGTGGTGGAAAAATGGAGAGATAGACAAAATTATTAAATACTGTATCGGCGATGTAGAAATTACAAAAGAGGTGTATGAATATGCAATCAAAAATCAGATGCTTAAATATAAGGAAGGCGAAGCAATCATAGAGTTCAAACTTGATACCACTGACTGGGAAAAGACACAAGAAACGATGATGACATTTAGCTTACCGTTTTAGTCCGTTTAAAGCATTAAAACATCGGCCTCGATAGGCATAATCTATCTATTTCATGCTAAAATATCTGCATGAACAGTGAACAAAAAAATTCTCATACTATACTTCTCCCTATCACCATCTTGGTTGCTGGAATTTTGATTGCGGGTGCAATATATCTAAATCGTACATCAGTTGAGCCAGAGAAGATTTCTATCAATGCTCCGTCTTCATCGAAAGTAAATATTGATGCCTTTATCCCAATTACAGACAAGGATCATGTCCTTGGTGATGTTACAAAAGCTGAAGTGGTAATCGTCGATTATTCTGATTTAGAGTGCCCGTATTGTAAAGAGCTACATGAGACTTTTTTAAAAATCATGACTGACTATGAGGGTACAGACAAAGTAGCTTGGGTACATAGGCATTTTCCACTTTCAATTCACACAAAAGCTATCAAAGAAGCTGAGGCCACAGAGTGTGTCGCAGACCTTGGAGGAAATACTGCGTTTTGGGAATTTACACATACAGTCTTCGCAAACACTCCATCAAATGATGGTTTAGATCCGAAAAATCTCAGTCTCTTTGCCAAGAAAGTTGGAGTAGATACCGCCAAATTTGAAGCATGTCTTGCAGCTGGTACATATACAACAAAAATAAAAGAAGATTATGAAAATGCAATTAAGCTGATTGGTACAGAGAGTACACCATTTACTGTATTGGTAGTACGTGGACAAGTAGTTCCGCTTGCAGATAAAAGCGGAATAGGCTTTGGTGCACTTCCATATCCAACCATGAAGGCGTTGATTGATGAATTTGCAAATGGATCAAACCAGTAAGACTTTGATATTATTTTTCTGTTGCCTCCCTCAACAATACCTCTATAAAATCCTGTATCACATCGATATCTTTTGCATACCCACCTGATGTATATTTTTTAGCGATATCTGTAGGTATTTCAAACTGCAAATTGACAATGCGTGCATATACTGCCTTTATCAATACTTTCAATCGCTCAATATCTTCATCAATTAAAGGCGATGAAGTGCTGACCACCTCTTGTTTTTTACCAACTGGTTCGATGAAATCAATGACACCTAGATCTACTCTTTTCCCTTTCAGAT
>JBJOQZ010000037.1:0-30498 GCA_046049705.1 Candidatus Parcubacteria bacterium
CTACGACATTTGTTACTACGGATTCAGTAAGTGGGCAATCAACCACTACAAGTTTCTATGTAGTAGGAGATAAACTAAGAATCTCAGAAAACGGTATTGATCTTGGTCCTCTTACAAAAGAAAGCGTTAAAGTAATTGGATTTGATGTGAAATTAATCCAAAACTCTAATTCAAAGGCAATCAAGATAGAATTGAGTTTACTATCAGATGAAGCTACACCTGCAGTAATTTCAAAAAACTTTTATAATACAGTGGTCATTCGGGGGAGCTATCAATAATGTAAGGTACATATGCATATATCAAAAAAACAATATAAAGTGTCGCAAAGTGGGCAGGTGGTCATGATTGCTGTCATGATTTTCTTGGTATTATCAGTGGTGGTAGTTGTTGGTATTTCATCACCTATTGCTTCTCAAATTAGAAATAGTAGCTTGGTGTTACAAACAAGAAAAAGCGTAAATGCTGCCGATGTATTGCAAGATGATGCACTATACCGTCTTAATTCAGGCCGAACACTTCCTGCGACCATTGTCCTCTCTCTAAATGATTCTACTTCTACGGCACAAATTGCAGATGTCGGTGGAGCAAAACAAATCATAGCTATCGGTGAATCAGGTCGTACAGAAAGAGCGTCTCGTGCAACATATAGCCAAGGTACAGGTGTATCAATCAACTATGGGCTTCAAGTTGGAAACGGTGGTCTAGATATGAGTGGAGGACCGACAATATATGGAAATGTATACTCAAATGGAAACATAACTGGTTCTGGTGGATCTACAATCACCGGAAGCGCTAGTGTTGCCTCATATCTAAGTTCGTCACCGATTCTTGAAAATAGTGCCACTGGAACTCCGTTTGCTAATATCGAAGTGGGTAAATCAAACAATGTTCAGCTGATTGCTCAAAAATTTAGACTAGGTACAGCAAATCAAATTACTGCAATTAGTTTGTATGTCAAGAAAAGTGGAGCACCTGCAAATGCAACAATTAAAATCTTCAATAATAGCGGAGGGTCAGTAGGGACTAGTCAGCAGGGAAGTACCGGGAGTATGAGTGCATCTTTGGTGACAACTGCTTATGATTGGATTGAGGTATATCCATCGAGTCCAATATCACTGAGTGCGAATACTGATTATTGGCTTACTGTTGAATATCAAGGAAGCAATGCGAACTACTATACATTTGCTACCAACAATAATGCATATTCAGATGGTACTCTGAAGCTCAGAAATAAATCAGGTTCTTCTTGGGGGAGTTACTATGATGCAAGTCCGAACACTCAAGATATGTATTTCCAACTGATGACCGGTGCAACAGGGAGTATATCTGGTTTGATTGTAAATGGAAATGCAAATGCAGCAGTCGTAAATAGTTCTACCGTTGGTGGTAGTTTATATTGTCAGATGGGTAGTGGTAATAATAAGTCTTGCGATACCAGTCAACCTCTTCCTTCGGCTCTCCCTATGCCAGTCTCTGCCGCAAATATTCAAGCGTGGAAGGATAATGCAGAGTCTGGAACAATTAGAAATTCAAGCTGGTCTATCGGTGGATCGACTATAGCGAGTACTACTGGTGCGATGAAAATTGTAGGTGACCTCACTGTAAATGGTAGTGGTGTATTAGAGCTCAATGGCCCACTTTGGGTCACTGGTACTTTGAGTGTTAGCGGAGGTGGTGTAATTCGACTATCAAGTGCATATGGAACTGGAGATGAGGTTATAGTGGTTGATCAGGCAAGTTTGACAGGAGGAGGTATGGTAACTGGTAATGGACAAGCGAGTAATTACATACTGCTAGTTGCAGAAGATAATACAAGTAATGCTATTGAGGCTTCGGGTGGTACAGGTTCAGTTGTTTTAGTTGCCCCTTATGGAACAATCACATTTAGTGGTGGTACATCTGCAAAGTCAGCAATTGCAAATCGTATGGTTATGTCAGGTGGTACAACTCTAGTATACGAATCAGGCTTAGCTGATATTTCATTTACAACAGGTCCTTCTGGTGCTTGGAATGTAGATGATTGGAGAGAAATCGCGCAGTAGAAAGATCTGCGGGCCAATTGTGTAAAAGTAAAAAAGCACTGGAAACAGTGCTTTTTTACTCCCATGATATAATGTCTAACATGATTCAAAAAAGAAAAAAACTGCTTATGGCAGCAAACTGGAAGATGACTCCAGCTACAGAACAAGAGGCAAAAAAGAAAGCTCTTTCTTTCAAGAATATCTCAAAAAAATATCAAAAATTAACTAAAGATCAAATAGGACTTGAAATCTTGGTCTGTCCACCATTTCCATACCTTTCTGCTCTAAGTCAAATATTTAAAAACTCTCAAGCAAGAGTCGGTGCTCAAGATGTCTCACAATTTGATGGTGGTTCAAAGACTGCTGAAGTTGGTTCGACTATGATTGCCTCAATTGGTGCTACATATACTATTGTTGGTCATAGTGAACGACGCGCTATGGGAGACACAGATGAATTTGTAGCGATCAAACTTGGACAAGTGATTCGAACTGGTATGACAGGCATTTTATGCATTGGAGAAAAAGTACGTGATCCCGAAGGAGAATATCTAAATGTCATTCAAGCTCAGATAAAGGCATCTCTCGCTCGGATGAATAATACAGATTTCGCTCACCTGGTAATCGCATATGAGCCAGTATGGGCGATTGGAAGCGTGGACAATGTCGCATTGTCAGGACATGAATTGCATCAGATGATTATTTATATCCGTAAAGTACTTCGTGAACTGTACAATGACTCAATTGCAAGTAGTGTGCGTATTTTATATGGTGGTTCGGTTCATGAAGGAAACGTCGAAGATATAATCTGGAACGGGGAGGTAGATGGACTTTTGATTGGTCGTGCAAGTTTTGATCCAAAATCATACGAAGCGATTTGTAAAGCAATTATCTCACCACAACTTGAAGCGCATAAGATTGCAACTCGACAAAAGATTCGCAATATTAAAAAGAATATTAAAGCCAGTCGAGCTCGTATGTCACATACCCCACTTAGAGCCCAAATGCAAAAAGCACAGAAAGCTAAGTCAAAGCGTAAAAAAAGCCCAATGAAATCAGGTGCGCAAACAAATCAATCAAAAGCCAGTATAAAAGGTGGTATAAAAAAGAGTTCAAAAAATCGATCAAAAAGCGGTTCAAATAAAATGAAAAAAAGATAAAGCAAGACATGGTTTTTACTATGAACTATGAACATATGTCTTTTATCACTCACATTTAACTAAATAATATGAAAAAAATTACAGATATTAGTGCTGAAGAATTCAAGGGAAAAGTCATCATCGTCCGTGTTGATTACAATGTTCCAGTATTTGATGGAAAAGTACTCGATGATGCTCGAATACGTGCGTCATTTCAGACTATTCAATTCTTGAGACAGCACGGTGCATCGGTTATCCTCATCTCACATATTGAAAATAAACAGGATCCTAGTTTGAGACCTATTGCCACACATCTACAAGAACTCTTTAAAACTGGAAAAATAGATTTTGAAGTGGTATTTCACGCTGATTTGCAGACTGCACTTAGTCAGCCTAAGTCTTCATATAGCCAAGGAGGGGTACATCTTTTTGAAAACTTGAGATCTGATGAAGGTGAAAAAAATAATGATCCAGCATTTGCTAAACGTCTGGCTGATCTCGCAGATATGTATATAAATGAGGCGTTTCCAGTATGTCATCGAGAGCATGCTTCTGTTGTGGCTCTCCCAGGACTTTTTCCTCAAGCTCATATGGCTGGTTTTACTTTGATAAATGAAATTGCTCATATCGAAAAAGGCTTACATCCGACAAGGCCATTCCTCTTTTTACTCGGTGGAGCGAAGTTTGAGACTAAGCTCCCTTTGATTGAAAAGTTTTTAGCTAGAGCGGATAAGGTAGTGATTGGAGGTGCTTTATTTAATGATGTACTTAAAGCAAAAGGGTATGAAGTAGGAAAATCGTTAGTAAGTGGAGGAGGTGTAGATATTAGTCATGTGATTGAGCATCCAACACTTTTAATTCCAAATGATGTACAAGTTATTGATACGACAGATAAACAAGGAATACGACAGAGTAAGCAGATCGATGCAATCGGGCACGAAGATATGATTGTAGACATAGGTACATCACTCGTTGATTCTCTTAAAACATATATATCAGACTGCAAAGCCGAGGGTAAAAATATATTTGTATTGTGGAATGGACCAATGGGTCTTTATGAAAAAGGGTATACAGATTGTACAAAAGGACTTGCTGAACTATTTATTTCAGAGGGAGTAGAAGGCTTGGTTGGTGGAGGGGATACTTCGGCAGCTATTGCAGATGTTGCAGGTGTCTCAGCTTCAGATTCGCATATGTATGTTTCAACAGGAGGTGGAGCGATGATTGAATATCTTATGAACGAAACATTGCCTGGGATTGAGGCTTTGAAATAATACAAGTCAAAAGAGCCAAAGCTAGTTTCACCTAGACTTATACCATCTCAGCCTTTATCTTCTCTGCAATATCATTTGCTTCTTGCGGGTTTGAATATTCTTTATGATCCCAGTGACGGAGTCCATCATCGTTGTGTCTAGGGATAAGGTGAATATGTGCATGGAAAATAACCTGTCCTGCTGCAGCTTCATTATTCATAATAATATTTATCCCGTCAGCATTTGTAGCTTGCTTGAGAGCAAGACTTACTTTTTGCACGGTCATCATCATTCGACATGCGGTTTCTGCAGGAAGGGTATAGATATTTTCAAAATGATCCTTTGGAATCACAAGGGTGTGACCTGGTTGAGTTGGTCGTATATCAAGGAAAGCCATTGTATAGTCGTCCTCATATACTTTTATAGTCGGGATATCGCCTTTTAAGATATTGCAAAAGACGCAGTCTGCGACATAGTTTCCGATTTGTATATCATTCATGTGTAGCATTCTATGCTAAAATCCCGATTATGTCAGCTCAATCCACCATCTCATCAAGCACTGAACCTAAAGATGGTATAACACCTCAATTGCCTGCTCAGCCTGCCAAGGCCACTCAACCTAAAAAGAGATATCAATATAAAAAAGATCAACTCGCAAAAGGTGATAATCTCCTTGAGCATTTATTGGCGATTCGAGGGATCGAGGGTGAGGATAGAGATATATTTTTATCCCCAGATTTTGAGACAAATGTGCACGATCCATTTTTATTGAAAGATATGCAGAAAGTCGTAGACCGTATCTTGAGTGCTATTGAAGCTGGTGAGAAAATCCTTATTTATTCAGACTATGATGCCGATGGACTTCCAGGGGCAGCTATCGCACATGATTTTTTTACTACTCTTGGGTATGAACATGTTGCATATATTACTCCAGATCGACATGTCGATGGTTTTGGTGTGCATAGTCATATTGCGCGGACATATATTGAAGAGGGGTATACTCTTATTATTACTATCGATTGTGGAATCGCGGACAGTGCAGTAGCGGCTGAAATTAAGCAACTATATCCACAAGTAGACATTATTATATCTGATCACCATCTTCCTGGAGCTGTGCTACCAGATGTATTTGCAATTATCAATCCAAAGCAAGCAGATTGTATGTATCCAGAGAAAATGCTTTGCGGTGCAGCAGTGATGTGGAAAATAGTACATGCGATTATTTTGCATATGCGAGAGACAGGGCACACTTCATCAGCGCAGTTCAAAAATGGATATGAAAAATGGCTTCTTGATTTAGCAGGTATGGCTACTCTATCTGACATGGTTCCACTCCGAGGTGAAAATAGGGTACTTGCTTATTATGGGTTGATAGTACTCCGTAAGACAAAACGACCTGGGCTACAAGCTCTTTGTACTACAAATAATCTCGAACTGTACAATATTGTGGAAGAAGATATTACATTTACCTTATCTCCAAGGATAAATGTCGCTTCACGATTAGCTGAACCAAAGCTTGCCTTCAATCTTTTGACTGCAAAAAACTATGACGATGCAGTATTGATTGCAAAAGAATTAAATCAAATCAATACAAAGCGTAAGACAATGGTTGCCCAGACTGTGAAGCAAGCAATGAAATTGATATCAGAAAAGTATCCGGATACAAGCAAGGTACCACTTCTCGTTCTTGGTAATCCAGATTGGAAACCACCGATTTTAGGGCTAGTAGCAACACATATTACAAAGCATATTCCAAAGCCGGTTTGGGTTTGGGGGAGGAGCGATGATGGTGTACTCAAAGGATCAATTAGATCAGTTGAAGGGTTTGATGTGGTCGAAATTATGTCTCATACTCCAAGTGAATTATTTATAAATAAAGGCGGGCATGCTATGTCGGGCGGGTTTGCTATTGATTCAGATTGTATTCATAATTTGGAAAAAGAGCTTGTATGCGCATATGAAAAGGTACATGGGGTACATGAGCCTCTTGCTCATAGTTCAATTAATGAACATGGAGAGAATCAAGGTGAGTTTTATACAGAACAAGGTATAAGCCAAGAAATCGAAAAGACATATTATATTGATGCAGAACTTCAGCCGGTAGATATTCATTCTGGTACATATGGAATAATTTCAAAATTAGCCCCGTTTGGTGTAGACAATGAAAAGCCTCTCTTTGCAATCACTGGTGTAAGTATAAAAGGGATGAAATTTTTTGGAAAAACTAAAGAGCATCTTGAAGTTGATTGCGGTAATTTCAAAGCTATTCAATTTTTCTCAACATATGCAGAGGATCAATTTGAAGATATGAAGAAAAAGGCAAAAGTAACCCTCATTGGGCATATTGAGAAGAATCAGTTTCGAGGGGCTACAGATATCAGATTAAGGTTGGTGGATATTGTATAATAGACTTCATGAATCAATTTGAATCACAGATAGAAGGTACTACTTCAGAAGTTGCTTTAGATATGCAGCTGATTGCGTATACAGATGGAGCTTCACGCGGTAATCCTGGACGAGGAGGGTATGGTGCCGTAGTCATCTATCCAGATAGTAAAGGAAAAATGCATATCGATGAAATAGGCGGCTATGAAGACCCGACGACAAATAATCGTATGGAACTTTCCGCAGTGCTTGGTGCACTCAGTCATTTCATTGGATATTATGATCAGGCCTCGATTGAATCAATTCTCGAATTAAAGTCAGGTCCTACAGGAAAGGTAGATCAAAAACTATTGTTTTCAATATATACAGATTCGAGCTATGTTCTCAAAGGGATAAATGAATGGATTCATGGATGGAAGCGAAACAATTGGATTACCTCGACAAAAGAGCCAGTTAAAAATGAAGATATTTGGCGAAAACTTGATGATACTTTGCTTGCTCTTAAAAAATTACCAATAGATATCAAATGGGTCTTACTTCCAGGACATGCGGGGGTGCCAGGCAATGAACGGGCTGATGAAATCGCAACCGGGTACGCAGATAAAAAAGATGAGTATAGGCAGTACCTATATAAAGGTAAAATTGAAGACTATCAAAATAAAAATGTTTTAGTGCCACCGACGATGGAAGATATTGTGAAAGCTAAAAAGGATAAAGATAGTCAATCTAAAAAAAGCAGCAAAAGTTCGTCTGGGACAAAAGCATATTCTTATGTCAGCTTGGTTAATGGGATATTGTATACAGATAAGACATGGGCAGAATGTGAGAAAAGAGTTAAAGGTGTTTCAGGGGTTAAGTTTAAAAAATCAATTTCTGTTGAAGATGAAGAAATGATAAAAAAAGAATTTACAAAAAATATATAAGTATCAGTACAAAATAAAAACCATCTATGAATCGATGGTTTTTATTTTTGTTCTGCATATGTGGCATTGCATTGTATATATTTCGCTTTTATACCTGGCCAAGCGAGGACTGGTACTTGAAAAATATTTCAGATCAACTCAAAGAACAAGATGTAGTTTGGTATTTAGAAGTGGTAGATGAACCTGATATAAAAAACTTTGCAATTGATATTGTCGGGTACATCAGAGCATATTGTTTAGGTGATAATCAAGTATGTCAAAAAAAAGATATAGACAAGCGATTCAAGACTAAGATTTATATACCAAGATCAAAATTCAATACTACTGAAAATCAGAGTATAGGTATGGAAGATATTAAAGTAGGAGATGAATTGGTGATTAAAGGTAAACTCAAGTTGCTTTCTGATCAGAAAAAAGAAAAAGAAGAGACGGGGCAAGGATATCTATCTTCAACCTCTACCGCATTGCAAAAAAGAATTGAAGTAAACAATAAAAAGAATAAAATATTTTCTACAATTCAAATCGACAAGATGTTGCAGATTGAGCTGCGAACAGAATTTCATTTTAAACGATTTCTTATTTCTGTTCGCAAGTATATTGAATCAAGTATTGCTAGATTCATCCCCAGTCCAGAAAGCGATTTGGCGGCAGGATTAGTGGTCTCTGGAAAAGACTCGCTATCCAAAGAGATATTAGAAGAGTTTAAAAGAGTTGGACTTATACATATCGTGGTTTTATCGGGCTCAAATGTTTCTATTATTTCTCAGGCACTTTTTAGTGCACTTCGATTTGCACCACTTCTTATGAAAACAGTATTGGGTATATTTTTTATGACATGCTTTGCGGTCATGACTGGAGCTTCGCCGCCAGTTGTGCGATCGGTATTTATGAGTTCAGTGCCACTTCTTCTAACACCGTTGTTGAGCAAAATTCCAAAAAGAGATGTTCGGGTTGTTACTGGTACAAGTGGCCAGGTGAGTAAAAATAAAATAAGTATTTTTGAAAGTAATGCGACATTGGGGGTACTTCTTTTTGTTGTGTTAATTATGTCTATAATCAATCCACTGTATCCAATATATGATATTTCTTTTCAATTAAGTTTCTTGGCAACATTCGGGCTCATCGTCCTTTCTGGTCCGATATCAAAAAGACTGACTTTTATTCCGCAGCATTTTGGGATTAGGGAGATAGTAGCATCATCGCTCGCGACCCAGGTGTATATTGGTCCGCTTTTGTTACACATGAGTGGAGGCCTCTCAATTGTGTTTTTAATTGCAAATGTAGTTGTGCTTCCGCTACTACCTATCTTGATGTTCTTTATTTTTCTCCTTCCGTTTACTGGTTTCATTCTGCCTATACTTGCAGATGTAATCGGTAAAGTTTCATATATCTTATTACATTTCGTCATGCGATTTACCCACACTTTGTCCACATTTCCCTTAGCAGTTGTGGATTATGAAGGATTGTCTGGTACCGCCACCGCTGTCATATACATCTTCCTATTCATAATTACCGCACTATTTTTATCTTTTCCACAGCGCTGTGAATAACCTTGTGTACAAGTTACACACATATACACATGTGGAAATGTGGAAAACTAAAACCATCAGGTTTTAGCCCGATGGTTTGTGAAACATGACTATAATACTGCGTTTAACCAACTAACTCATCTTAAAAGAGACACAAATCTACTAGGCAAGATACCTCCTTTCAGCCACTGTCCAATTGAGTGAATTGAACAATGCTTCAACATACTCCTTCTTTTGAGCAGGAATATAGTCAAAAAGATATGCATGTTCCCAAATATCGAAAGCGACAATAACATCAAGCCCTGTCAAATGTCCGATATGTTGCTCATCAACCCATGCGTTAATGAGTTGATTTGTTATTGGATCATGGTACAAAATAGCCCATCCAATACCTCGTGTAAGTGCAGTGGCAGTAAAGTCAGATTTCCACGATTCAAACGAACCCCAGACTTCATTTATTTTTAAAGCGAGTGCTGAATCAGCTGCAAGACCTGTTGCACCACCTTCAAATTGTGCAAAGAAATATTCATGGTTTCTGATACCATCAAATTCAAATGCAAATCTTCGGCGCATTTCATTTCGTGCATAGACGCGTTCCGGTGTGAGGTCTTCGGGTGCACTTGATTGTTTTGCTAATTCCGCTGCAATCAAATTGGCATGCTTAACATATCCAGCATATAGCTTGAGGTGCTCCGCAAATGCTTTTTCTGAAATACCTGGCACTACCGGTATGGTAAATGTTTTTTCAATAAAATTCATATGTATTGTTTTATGATCTGGTAATGAATAATATAGATATCGAAGAAAGTCATGATGACAGTGTCTTGTGGGACAAGTCTTTATCACCCTCTAGATTTCGGGGGTTAGTATATCACAAGTATACACTCTGCTTTGTTGTAGTTTTAAGTGTCATTGTGTTTGTTATTCAGCTACATATTCTTGGTTGGGTTACATTAAAAAAATATCAAAGACACAATCAGGTCTCATTTCTACATATGCTGGATATCGGACAAGGAGATTCTTTTATTATTGATCACTATACTGGTCATCGAATTGTTATTGATACAGGTAGTAATTCAAATATATTCATGACACAGCTTTATCAAGATCGCTGTTGTTTAATCAACTACCACAAGACAAGAAAAACTATAGATCTACTTTTGCTCACACATGATGATGCAGATCATGCTGCCGCATTAGTAGGACTTCCGTCTGATATCAAAATCGGAACTATTATGACATCTCCATTTACATACTCATATATAGAAAAATATATGCAACTAAAAAGTGATCAATTGAAGCTGAAACTAAAATCAAAATCAGAACAAAAATCAGAATCCGAAAAAAGTAAATCGACCATACTTCCCGTAACAAATGGATTTAGCTTCAACATATTGAGTGATACATTTGAAATAATTTTTCCAAAGAATCAGGAATCAGTAAGTGAGCAAAGATATCAGAAATTAGGCAGCGATAAAACTGAAAAAATTGGATCATCAAACTACTTACCAACTATTTCATCTCGTCGTCCAGAAAACGATAATTCGATTATCATGAAAACAACACTAAACAATAAAACTATTTTATTTACTGGCGATGCAGGTTTTGAAGCTGAACTTGCATTGTTTGAGGACGGCAAAATAAAAAAGAAAATTGAAAATATAGATATTTTAAAAGTTGGACATCATGGTTCGAAGTATTCGAGTGGTAGAGAATTTCTTGAAATAGCGAAACCTCAATATGCACTTATATCTGCGGGTAAGAAAAATACATACGGGCACCCACATAAATCCGTCCTTAAAAGACTGGAATCAGCTGGTGTTAAAAAAGAAAATATATTCCGTACTGATACTTGTGGACAGATACAACTTACAATATACAAAATGGGTGCCATCGGGCACCCAGACTGTAAATCAATATCTTATGATAATAAAGGTTTAGATTAAACCTGCTTTTTTAAGTGTCGCGAAAGCACCATTTTTTTGAATGGTCTTAAGTGCTCGAGTAGATATAGTCAGTCGAACTGACGCATCGAGCTCAGGGATATAAATCTTCTTTGATTGAAGGTTTGTATACTTTCGAACCATACCAGTCGGGTTGAATTGAGTAGCACGCGTACGGTTTGAGTACCCGCCTCCCATTCGAGACCCTCTTTTTGTAATTGCGCAAACTTTTGCCATAAGTAGAGCTATGCTATCATACATTTTACATTTGGCAATATTATTCTAACTGTTTGTATACAATATGTTATTTATCTTCTCAATCGCAATCCTTATTATGTCGGTAGTCATACATGAATTTGCCCATGGAATTGCAGCACTTTGGCAAGGTGATCCGACAGCAAAGCTCTCAGGGCGGCTTACCCTAAACCCTATAAAGCACATAGATCCGGTCGGTTCTATTGCAGTTCCTCTGATCTGCGCCATATTGCCTGGTTCAATTATGTTTGGTTGGGCAAAGCCAGTGCCATTTAATCCTTATAATCTAAGAAATAGGAAATGGGGTGAGGCTATAGTGGCGGGTGCTGGACCACTCTCAAATATCCTTATTGCCCTTATTTTGAGCCTTATAATTCGTTTTTTCATACCAGTCCTGTCACAACCAGTAGTAGAGCTTTTTATCCTAGCCATACTCACAAATTTGGTTTTAGCGATATTTAACCTTGTTCCTTTACCGCCACTCGACGGCTCTAAAATCCTATATTCGCTCTTTCCGGCAAAAATGAGTAGATTTATAGCCATATTCGAGCGGTACGGACTCATGTTTACTATCATTTTCATCTTTGCCTTTGTGCAGGTACTCGATCCAATTATTTGGGCGTTATTTAAACTACTTGTCGGTGATATAGGATAGCACCTAAGGTGAATTTGCTTGCTTTTCACTTATACATATAGTAGTCTATACTCCACTTATAGAGGGGTATGAGGTCTTTTATTATTCATCTAGACCTACATACATAATATTTAAGTAATTAATGCCAACATTAAATCAATTAGTACGAAAAAACCGATCAAAAACTGCCCGAAAAAGTAAGGCGGTAGCTTTGACTCGTGGATTCAACCACTTGCTCAACCGACCGGTGTATTATAACTCTCCATTCAAACGAGGTGTATGTACAAAAGTAACAACTAAGACTCCAAAGAAGCCAAACTCAGCGATTCGAAAGATTGCCCGAGTTCGACTTACAAATGGTATGGAAGTTACTGCCTACATCCCTGGTATGGGACATAACCTCCAAGAGCACTCAGTGGTACTTTTGCGAGGTGGACGAGTAAAAGACGTAGGTCTTCGATACACTATCGTTCGAGGTAAACTCGACTGTGCAGGTGTAGATAAGCGACGAAAACAACGGTCTGCATACGGTGCAAAGCGCCCTAAAGCAGCAAAATAATTATTATCTGTAGAGTAAATATATAGAAAGCGCTATATATTGAAGAACTACCTAACGAATATAAAGAAATGCGAAGAAAAATAAAACGAAAAAATATATTAAAGCCAGATATCAAATATAACTCTTTGAATGTGGCTAAATTTATCAACCGAATCATGTGGGACGGTAAAAAAGTTACTGCGATGAATGTACTGTATCGAACTTTCGATACTATCGCAGAACAAGCAAAGACTGACAACCCTCTTGAAGTCTTTGAAACAGCCCTCAAAAATGCTGCCCCAGCGGTTGAAGTACGTTCACGACGAGTCGGTGGTGCAAACTACCAGGTTCCTCGAGAAGTACGACCTGAGCGAAAGAGCTATCTTGCTATGGTATGGATTATCGATGCAGCTCGATCAAAAAAAGGAGCACCAATGCATGAAAAGTTAGCTACTGAAATCATTGCAGCTTCTAAAAATGAAGGTGAAGCTGTAAAGAAAAAAGAGAATACACACAAGATGGCAGAAGCCAACAAGGCATTTGCTCACTTTGCTTGGTAGTTTAGTAATCTGTCCCCACAGACAAATAATAGACTAAAGAAAACACTCGCCACTGCGAGTGTTTTCTTTTTGATAGTGTATAATTCAAGATATGAAAAAATATATTCTCATTGGTGCAATCTCAGTGGCATGCATTATTGCGATAACTCTTGTGTTTATTAAAACACAAGAGAAGAAAAGTGTACTTAATC
The DNA here is from genome assembly GCA_046049705.1 of Candidatus Parcubacteria bacterium. Lineage (GTDB taxonomy): Bacteria > Patescibacteriota > Minisyncoccia > Phycocordibacterales > CAIZLB01 > DALYDD01. The sequence goes on from JBJOQZ010000037.1 coordinate 13,369, forward strand.
TAGATAATTTATTTCTTTCTGGTGACTATGACCAGGCTATTACTAAAGCCACTGAAAAGCTAAATAACAATGAGTCAGATATTGAAGCACTTCTTATTCTGGCAGCAAACTATGCACAAAAAGGGAGTGTCTCTTTTCGTGAAGAAGAATATTCAGAGAAATCTATTCAATATGCTGATATGGTAATTGCACTAAATCCAAAAATCAGTGAAGCGTTTAGAATTAAAGGATATGCATATGAGATACAAGAAAAGTACCCTAAAGCACATGAGAATTATGATCAAGCTATAGTCTTGGATCCAAAAAATTCTTTAGCAATTAGTAATAAGGCGCATTCATACGATTTAGAAGGGAGAATTGATAAGGCAAAAGAGTTATATACTTATGCACTTACCATTATGCCCAATAATAGCCACGCGTTACTTAATCTTGCTCGACTACAAGTAAGAGAAAATGATTTTGAAGGAGCAAAAGTTTCGCTTAATAATTTGTTTGCTTCAGAGCCACAGGTCAGATTTTTATCTGAGGGTCACATGACTTTATCCTATTTATTTTATCTTGAAGGTGATATAGATTCATCATACGAACACATTGATCTCGCTATCAAAACAGATTCAACCTTGCCACAAGCATATGTGCACAGAGCTCGACTTAATCTCGGTGGTGCACTTGATGCCGAGACGCCAGAAGAACTCAATGATGTAGTTACATCTGTCGAAGATGATTTAAATAGTGCATTAGCAATCAATCCAAATCAGGCAAGCGCATATACTATCTTTATGGAACTTCAGCTTGTGACTGGGGACAGTGCTGCACAAAAAGAATATCAAAGTAAGGCCCTACAGGCAGTAGAATTAGATATCACACTTGGGAAAGCGGAAAAAGAGTCATTGGTAAAATATTTAAAAGCTAAAGTTCAAGTAATAAAATAAATATGAAAAAAACAATCTTCTTTCTTGGCATTCTCTTTGTAGTATTCTCTGTCGGTATTGACGTGACCGAGGCGAAAGCAAAAACTAAGAAGAAAGAATGTAGGTATACGCATATTTGTAACTACAATGTCGAAGTGGATGGAGTAAATTATCGTGTCACTGGTGGAGCAGAATATACTCGAACTTGTGGCAAAAATACATTTCCTGCACGAGGGTGTGATTGGATAAGAGCCGAGATTATTAGTCGGATTAATCCTGGCAACCTATCAATGTCATGGGGATTGTCATGTGGAAATACCCACTTCTATAGAGCTACAATACTTAGTACATCAGGGATGTGCGGGTCAGCACATGGGGGCACATTTACATCATTCCCCACAAGTGACCTTTGCACAGTTGGTAGTGTTATCAATAGTGCAGAAACCGATACGTCTTATACATGGGGTTGTGCTGGTACGGGCGGTGGAGCGAGTGCGAGTTGTTCAGCTGCAAAGCAAGTGAGTTTTGATTTATCTTGCGCAGCTGATCCAGCAACTGGTGTTGCTGGTGCGCCGGTAAACTTTGATGCCACTATCTCAAATAGTCCACAAGGTGAGAATGAATATACATATAATTGGCTTGTAAATGGAGTGCAATACAGTGATGATGATACGTTCCAATTTACTTTCAATAGTGCAACTGATACTGCTTCAGTTAAGGTTACTGCTCAGTATGGCTCTGAAGCAAAAGAAGTTGTATGTCCTTTTAATCGAGTTGATTGCAGTGGCGGACAGTATTATTGTGGTGACCAAGTAGACCCTGTAAGTTATGCTTGTTCAACAGGTCCTTCAAGCTGTCCTGTTGCCTCATGTGGCCCTGGATATGACATATCATTAGATAAAGAACTCGCACCAGGTGGCACACTCCAAACTACAAATGTTGGAAATGGATATGTGCTATCAAATAATTTGTGTATAAATGGTAATGAGTTGAAATATGTAAACGGAGTCTCTACTTGGATGTTTAATGTTGGATATAGTGCATGGACTTGGAGTTGTTCGCACCCAGATGTTCTTACAAGTGCGAATTGTAAAGCGAGGTGTAAAACGGGTGAGTATTATTGCATGGGCCAAGGTGCATGTATTCCTGATACACAAAATTGTGATTGCCCACTAACTGGTACGGGTACAATAGTGGACCAGAGGTCATATTGTACAGATCAACAAACAGGTACTTGTATGGCCTGTGGAAGTGTTGTGAGGTATTTCAAATTGTCGCCAGACGAGGTGTCTAAAAATCAAGGTCAGCAATGTGGTGCCTATTGGGACACAAACCCAGTTGCTGAGGAAAATAAACCTGAAGGTACAACTGATACTCGAGTAAGCTGTAAAATTACGACTGGACAAACAGTTATACCTGTATCTTCATCAAACCCAGAAGGAGGAGTGGCCTATGGAGTAGGAATTGCGTCGCATGAACTTACTTGTACTCAGCAGTATCAACTCAATAATGAACCTGAATGGCTTGATTTACTCACAAGTTCAATGCCTGCAAAGTGCCGTGCACTACCTGGCGTAATTGAACGTTAGTTGTCGCCATACTAGTGACTGCAAGGCATAAGGGGGTTATCTGCATTGCAAAATACCCTAAATAATGATAATTTAAGCACACGACTTTTTCTCAAAGTCGGTGCTTTTATTTAGAAATTTAGAATTTTTTAACCATAATTTAATCAAATTTATGAATCGAGATTATCCACTAGAGCGAGTACGAAACTTCGGTATCATCGCTCACATCGACGCAGGTAAGACAACTACATCAGAACGTGTACTTTACTATACAGGTATGAGTCACAAGATTGGTGAAGTTCACGAAGGTGAGGCCGTAACCGACTGGATGGAACAGGAAAAAGAGCGTGGTATTACTATTACTGCCGCTGCAATCACTTGTTTCTGGAACCCTACATATATGGGGGCAGATGTTTCTAAAAAGCACCGATTCAATATTATCGATACACCAGGTCACGTAGACTTTACCGTAGAAGTAGAACGATCACTCAAGGTTCTCGATGGTGGAGTGGTGGTATTCGACGGAGTGGCCGGAGTAGAGCCACAGTCTGAAACTGTATGGCGACAAGCGGACAAGTACCATGTACCTCGAATTTGTTTCATCAATAAGCTTGACCGTATGGGTGCTTCATTTGAGCGATCATATGCATCTATCCTCGACCGACTAAACAAAAGCGCCATCCGAATGCAACTTCCAATCGGAGCAGAGGCAGATTTCGAAGGTGTAGTAGACCTTGTAAAGATGAAGGCGTACCGATTTGAAGGTGAGATGGGCAGCCAGGTTATTGAAGGAGAAATCCCTGAAAACATGAAAGCTGATGCAGAAAAGTATCGAGCTGAACTTATCGAAAAGGCTTGTGAATTCAATGAAGATATGATGAATGCATACCTTGAAGGTAAAACTGATTTTACAGTAGATGAAATCAAGGCAGCTATGCGAAAGGGTGTAATTGCAAACAAAGTATTCCCAGTATTTACTGGTACGGCTCTTAAAAATAAGGGTGTGCAGTTGATTCTCGATGCTGTAGTTGATTATCTTCCATGTCCTACCGATGTACCTGCAGTAAAGGGTGTAAATCCAGATACAGGTGAGGAGATTGAACGATCTGCTTCAGACTCTGAACCGTTTGCTGCTCTTGCATTTAAACTCCAAAACGATCCATTCGTAGGTCAACTTACATTCTTCCGAGTATATTCAGGTACAGTTGAAGCAGGTTCATATCTCTACAACTCAACAACTGGTCAAAAAGAACGACTTGGACGAATTGTGCGACTTCAGGCAAATAAGCGAGAAGAAGTAAAGAAAGTATATGCCGGAGAAATTGCAGCAGCTGTAGGCTTGAAAGATGCAAAGACTTCACATACATTCTGTGATGAAGCTAATCCAATCATCCTTGATCCAATTAAGTTTGCAGAGCCGGTAGTATCACTCAAAATCGAGCCAAAGACTAAGGCTGATCAGGAAAAGATGGGTATTGCACTTAAGAAATTGATGGATGAAGACCCTACATTCCGAGTATCTTCAAACACTGAAACTGGAGAAACTATTATCTCTGGTATGGGTGAGCTCCACCTCGAAATCATGGTTGATCGTATGAAGCGAGAATTTAGCGTGGAAGCAAATGTTGGTAAGCCTCAGGTAGCCTACCGAGAAACTATCCAAGGTTCTGCTGAAGCTGAGTACAAGTACATTAAACAATCTGGAGGTAAGGGTCAATACGGTCACGTAAAGATCACTATCAAGCCGCTTGAAAAACTTGAAGAAGGAGCAAAAATTCCTAAAAACGTTCACCGAGAAGAAGGGTTTGAATTCATCGACTCTATCAAGGGTGGTGTTATTCCAGTTGAATTTATCCCAGCGGTAGAAAAGGGTGTTAAGGAAGCTATGGATCGAGGTATCGTAGCAGGATTCACGCTTACAAACGTATCTTGTGAACTTACATTCGGTTCATACCACGATGTAGACTCATCTGAAATCGCATATAAAATTGCAGGTTCTCAGGCATTCCAAGATGCTGCGAAGCGAGCTCGACCTGTTATCCTTGAGCCAATTATGAAAGTAGAATGTGTAATGCCAGAACAATTCATGGGTGACGTTACAGGTTCACTCTCTGGAAAGCGAGGTCAAATCGAAGGTATGGAAGAACGAGGACAAGGTCTTCGAGTTATCCGAGCCATGGTTCCACTTTCTGAAATGTTCGGTTATACAACTGATATTCGATCTATGACACAAGGACGAGGTTCAATGACTATGGAATTTGATCACTACGACGTGGTGCCACCAAACGTTGAGAAGACGATTGTAGAATCACGAAAGGTGACTGCGTAGGGTAATACATCGCTTTAAATTGTAGGTCAAAATGTAATAACCGCCGGGCCCACAAGGGCCCGGCGGTCTGCGTTTTGAGTATTTTTTGACACATCATAAAAATATGATACTATTGTCCTCAACGCATTTAGCGTTTTGTCTCTATCTTCTTTTTTGTTTTTGAAACATAAAGAAAACGACAACATAAGTTACTTTCAATAGCTCGTGAACGTACGTATGATGCCGAATTATGGCTTTATTAAGCTATAAGACGCGATTGAGTCCATTTGTTCTAGATCAAACCGGTTATTAACAAATCAATTCAATCAAAGCTTCATATAGACCTCTGACCCTATTGTCTTACAACTACATATTGCGTGGATACCCGTCCCTCGTTTCTTTATATCTATATGAAAAAGAAGCAATGGAGGCAATTTTTATCAAACCAAATTATTTAATCAAAACATACATATGGCTGAAGCATTTGATCGCTCAAAACCCCATGTAAACGTAGGTACTATTGGTCACGTTGACCACGGTAAGACAACTCTTACTGCGGCAATTCTTAACACTCTTCACCGAGCAGGTATGCAGGTGACTCTTAAGGGTGTAAATGAAATCGACAAGGCTCCTGAAGAAAAAGCTCGAGGTATTACTATCTCACTTTCTCACTCAGAGTACTCTACTGCAAACCGACACTACGCTCACATCGATGCGCCAGGTCACGCCGACTACATCAAAAACATGATTACTGGTGCCGCTCAAATGGACGGTGCTATCCTCGTGGTAGCCGCTACTGACGGTGCGATGCCTCAAACACGAGAGCACGTACTTCTTGCTAAGCAAGTAGGTGTACCTAAGATCATCGTATTCCTAAACAAATGCGATATGGTTGATGATGCTGACATGATCGACCTCGTTGAAGCTGAAATCCGAGAACTTCTTTCAAAGAACGGATTTGATGGCGACAATGCACCTGTAATCCGAGGTTCTGCGCTCAAGGCTCTTGAAGCGACTGGAACAGACGATGAATGGTCTAAGAAGATTCTTGACCTTGCAGAAGCACTTGATACATACATCCCAGTACCAGAACGAGAAACTGATAAACCTTTCCTTATGCCTATTGAAGACATCTTCTCTATCGAAGGACGAGGTACAGTAGTAACTGGTAAAATCGAAAAGGGTGTTGTTAAAGTGGGAGAAACTATTGAAATCGTCGGTCTTAAGGATACTGCTTCAACTGCAGTAACTGGAATCGAAATGTTCAATAAGCAACTCAATGAAGGTATGGCTGGAGACAACGCTGGTATCCTTCTCCGAGGTGTTAAAAAAGAAGATCTTACTCGAGGTCAAGTTATCTGTAAGCCAGGCTCAGTAAAGCCTCATACAGATTTCGAAGCCGAAGTATATATCTTGAAGAAAGAAGAAGGAGGTCGACATACACCATTCTTTACAGGGTACAAACCACAGTTCTACGTCCGAACAACTGACGTAACTGGTGAAGTATCACTTGCTGAAGGTGTAGAAATGGTAATGCCTGGTGATACAGTTACATTCAAGGTAAAACTTGTTGCCCCTGTTGCTCTTGAAGACAAACAAAAGTTTGCGATTCGAGAAGGTGGTAAAACTGTAGGTGCCGGTGTTGTTACCAAGATTGTCGCGTAACACGTTTACTCATTGAGCCTTCGACAAGCTCTAATCTAATCTTTTGCCATCTATGGCTACAAAAGAAGCGACAAAAAAGAAATCTAGTGTTAAAGAAGACGTGGTGTCAAAGCTTCGAATTCGAGTGCGCGCATACGAATCAAAAATTATCGATGCATCTATAAAACAGATCATGGATACAGCACTTCGATATGATGCACAGGTAGTAGGACCAATTCCTCTTCCAACCGAAATTCGAAAGTACACTGTAAACCGAGCTTCTTTCGTGTATAAAAATGCACGAGAGCAGTTTGAAATGCGTGTACATAAGCGCCTCATCGATATTATTAATCCAAATGCAAAGCTCGTAGAGGCTCTTACGAATCTCTCGCTTCCATCTGGTGTAAATATTGATGTGAAAATGATGTAGAGCATCATTGGACATACACTATTCTCTACACACATAATATTGCTGCTATGAAATTTATTCTGGGAACAAAAGTCTCGATGACTCAGCTCTTCGACGAAGGGGGCAAAGTACATCCTGTCACAGTTGTAAAAACTGGTCCGATGGTCGTCACGCAAGTGAAGACTGCAGACAAAGACGGATACTCTGCTCTTCAAGTTGGTTTCGGAAAGAAAAGCGCAAAAAATATCAACAAAGCCCAAAAGGGTCAAATGAAAGACGGTAATTACCAGTACCTCAAAGAACTAAAAGGGATCGAAGCTACTGCCGAAGTCGGTGGTGCGCTCGAACAAACTTTTGAAGCAGGAGATATTGTTGAAGTTTCAGCAATTTCGAAAGCAAAAGGTTTTCAGGGTGTGGTAAAACGTCACGGTTTCCATGGAGGTCCACGGTCTCACGGTCAGAAGCACTCTGAACGAGAACCAGGATCGATTGGTGCCGGTGGATATCAGCGCGTTTTCAAAGGCCGAAAAATGGCCGGCCGAATGGGCGGTGATCGAGTCACTGTAAAAAATCTCGTTGTTGTCTCGGTAGACAATGAGGCAAATGAAATCTATATCCGAGGTGCAATTCCTGGTCGAAAGGGCACATTAGTAGAAGTAAGAGGTTAATCAATACTATGGCAGAAAAGAAAACAACAAAAACTGTAAAGGCTACAAAGTCTAATGCAGATGTTTCCCTTGAGGCAAAGGTATTTGATATGGAAGGGAAGTCTGCTGGCTCTGTTACATTGCCAGAAGAAATCTTTGGCCTTTCATGGAATGCAGACTTGATTCATCAGGTGGTAACATCGATGATGTCAGATGCACGACAGCCTCTTGCTCATACTAAAACTCGAGGTGAAGTGGCAGGAACAGGTAAAAAACCTTGGAAACAAAAGGGAACTGGTCGCGCACGACATGGCTCACGTCGGTCTCCGATTTGGGTTGGTGGAGGTGTCGCTCATGGTCCACGAAACGAAAAGAGCTATGCTCGAAAAGTTAACAAGAAGATGAAAACAAAAGCTTTGTTTACACTCTTGTCTAAAAAGTTCCGAGACGGAGAAGTTATCTTCGTTAAGTCACTTGACCTTGCTGAACCTAAGACAAACAATGCGAAGTCATTCTTGACTCGTGTTGCTGATGGATCAGGCGAAGCAATGCTTGCAAAGAAGCGAAAGAATGCAGCTGTCATCATGGCACCTGAACTTTCACTAAATGCAAAGCGAGGATTTAAGAATTTCAATAACCTTGAAGTTGTTGAAGTACGAAACCTCAATCCGCTTGCACTCGTTAATTACAAATATGTAGTGATTGCTTCTCCAGAAGCTTCACTCGTCACTCTCGCTTCACGAAGTGCCAAATAATGTCATTGAATATGAAAACATCAGTCAATAAACATGCGGTTGGCAGTATCAAGAAGCCTCGAATCACAGAAAAAGCTACTTTTTCTGCTGAGAAGGGTGCATACATTTTTGAAATTGCGCAAGATGCAACAAAAATTACGGTTGCGAAAGCAATCGAAGCTCTCTACAAAGTCGTGCCGGTTAAGGTCAATATTGTCCGAACGCCTGCAAAGAAAGTCTTTGTACGAGGAAAGGTCGGTTATAAACAAGCAGTCAAGAAAGCGATTGTGTTCCTCAAAAAGGGAGACAAAATCGATCTTGCATAATCGCATTGAACTACTCATATGAAACGATATAAACCAACAACTCCGTCTCGTCGAAATATGTCTCATGTTTCTTTGCGAAGCATGATTACAACCGACACACCACATAAACCTTTGACAAAAGGTGGACACCGATCTGTAGGACGAAACAATACAGGTCGAATCACAACGCGTCATAAGGGGTCAGGGCATAAGCGAGTATATCGACTTGTCGATTTCAAGATGGACAAGAAAGAGATTCCTGCAAAAATCCTTACTGTGGAATATGATCCAAACCGAACAGGTTTCATTGCCCTTGTGGGCTATGCCGATGGAGAAAAACGATATGTTCTTCTTCCAAAATCAGTTCGAGTTGGAGATAAAATTATCACTGCTCAAAAAGCAGAGGTAAAAGCTGGTAACCGACTTCCACTCCGAAACGTTCCTGTAGGTACATTTATCTACAATATCGAATTACGACCAGAAGGAGGTGCCAAACTTGTACGAGCTGCCGGATCTTTCGCTGAAGTGATCGGTCAAGACTCTGGGTATACTCAGATCAAGATGCCATCAACTGAAGTACGAAAAATTATTGATACTGCATGGGCAACTGTCGGTGAAGTATCAAATGATGAAAACCGTCTTCAAAACTTTGGTAAAGCTGGACGAAGCCGATGGAAGGGTATTCGACCTACAGTTCGTGGTACTGCCATGAACCCAGTAGATCACCCACACGGAGGTGGTGAAGGCCGACAAGGACGAGGACGACGACGCGCTGTATCTATCTACGGTAAACCAACCGGAAAAGGACAGAAGTCTCGAACTCCAAAGAAATACTCAAACAAGTTCATCGTATCTCGCCGACGAGTCGGAAAGAATCGATAATCTGTTTCAAGGTATCTCAAAACAAAAACACCGTCGCAAGGCGGTGTTTTTGTCTTTTTTAACTACATACATCTAGGTCTGCGCAAGGTGTATCCTTAGGAATATGAGTAAGTCGGGGGTACAAAATAGGCAGATGAAGAAGGTGTGAGGGCTCATGTAGGGTATTGACAAAAAAATATATTATGTTAATATCATGCTACTCATTAGAAATGGTAACCCTACCTACAGTGAGTCTTTACTAAGTAAAGATTAATTAAAACTCTTATATTTATATGAATTTATTTTCAAAATTAGCTTCACTCACAATCGCTTTCGCCCTTATCTTTGGCGCTAGTTTAGGAGTAAATGCTAAAACTGCATCAGCAGTAGTCATTATAGCTGAGAACACAGCTGAAATGTGTACAGATGGTATCGACAATGACGGTGACTTCGTTACTGACTTGTCAGATACAGATTGCGTATCTTTTGCTCCAGCACCTGTTATGGGTGAATTAGGTGTAGAAAATACACTTGCACTCTGTACAGACGGTATCGACAATGACTTTGACTTCGTCACTGACTTGTCCGACACAAACTGTGCAGCTTTTGCCCCGGCCCCTGTTCTACCTGCTGAAAATACTGCAGAAAAGTGTACAGACGGTATCGACAATGACGGTGACTTCGTTACTGACTTGTCAGATACAGATTGTGCCGCTTTCGCACCAGCACCAGTAGTACCTACTACTCCTACGACTCCATCAACACCTGCTATTACTCCTGGTTCACAAACTGGAGTGAGTGGTACAACTGGCGGTGGATTTAGCGGATCAACAGGTCTACCTACTGGTCAATCAGTATTAGGTGCTACAACTGGTCCTGCTACAGGTGCAAGTTGTAAGACTGTGATCACAAAGTACATGAAACTTGGTGATCGAAACACTGAAGTATCTAAACTTCAAGTTGCTCTCAATTCATTGATGGGTAAGAAACTTGCGATTACTGGAGTATACGATCAGGCTACATTTAATGCAGTCGTTGAATTCCAGAAAGCGCATTCTAAGTTAGTACTTAAGCCATGGGTAGATGCAGGTCTGATGAATACTGAAATCGCCACTGGATATGCGTACATTACTACAATCCACACAATCAATAGCATGCTTTGTGGTGGTAACTACGGTCCACTTCCAGCACTAAAATAATCTGAGTGTAGGGAATACCACAAAAAGAGCCTCATACATGAGGCTCTTTTTGTTATATGTAAAAGCGGAGCCAAGGTTGGGGAGGTTACGATACTATTGACTTTATATACTTTATGTGATAGACTTATGGTAGTCCGTTCTTTGATACCCATGTCTGCCACTTGGGTGGAAGATTATGTATAAAGGACGGCAGTCTCAGAAAAAAACTACGTTCCATGGCGGTAAAACCGCCATCCAGTACATGAAATCAAAATCCACCCTTGCGGCCCTCATCGCCGCGACTCTCGCGCTCGTCTTGACGGGCTTTGCCGTGGCGCAGAATGCGCCGTACTACGATGTCTTGGGAGAAATCTCGACTTCGGATGTTACCAAAGTGTCCATGTCCGATTCAGACCCCTGGACAATGGAACTGCCTGTTCCACCAACTGAAGCGGCGACATTGTCCGGTTTCAATACCGGGTTTTATGTCAATGCTAGCGTCAATGAGCGTGGGGTCATTCTTGACTCCATGCGCATGACCCAGTGTACGTTCAGTCTATATCACCTTGATGTCCTCACAGGAGCAGAGACTCCTGTTTTGCGTCCAGGTGGTACAGTTACTGATATCCCAATCTCACTGTACACCAACGAATTCGTGACACCGCAAGGTGCTCATACTAGGCCTTCGGTGTTCACTACTGGGACGCTGGACTTCACGGGTAACTACAATAGCGTTGCAAATACGCCGGCTGTAGGAACCATAGTATCAAACGTGGCTCGTCTCTGGATGACCAAACAACTGTTCACTTGGAACAATGTTCCGGATTTCACACGTCCGACCTTGAACCAAGGATACGTCGTGCGCTGGACCGTTAGGTTCGTGCCGGTCTACCAAGGGGTGCAATACCCTGAGGTGACGCTGAATCCTACATTCCGGTACAAGGTGATTGATATCCCTTTGCCAGAGTTTGTCAGCATCAGACAGTATGATGAAGGCGAAGGACATTCCAAAGGGAACGTCCTTCGGATGTCTGGCTCTTACCTTGAGTTCTTTGAGCTTCAGCGCTCGCCGGACTTGGTAAACTGGACACCATTCTCATCACAGGGTGAAGGGGCAAACTGGGTCGGGCCCAATACATATTCATTTGGTGGAGGTCTGATTGGACCAAACATCTTTGAATGGGTGATCCCGAGCACAATGACTAATGCTTTGCCACGCGAGTTCTATCGCATGGTGTGGACAGGTCGGCGGGGAAGCTGGAGACCCCAGTTTCCAGTGGCATCCTAAGAGGTCTGGCCAACCTCATCGAACCCCCTTCTGCGGCAGCGCAGTAGGGGGTTTTCTACTACCTCAAATCTGCAAACAAAGGTATAGGGACCAGTGTGCAAGAACATGATTAATCCCCACCCTCATCTCCAAATCTTTGCATAAAAAGCTTTTTTATGATATAATATAGATATGGTAAAATTACTTGAAACAAGTAAAAATACTCTAAAAACATCCCTTTACAAGGCCAAATCTTGGGCAAAATATGCTCTAAAACATGCTTTGGTCTCAGGTGAACATAATGGTCATAAGCCAGCTGTACTTAAACTCGAAGCAAGCTTTGCGATTATAGTCTTTTTTAGCCTCTCAATCTTTGGGATTAAACAAATTTCGACATTTGCATTATCCAAGCAATCATTTTTAAGTGAGGTGTATCCTGCTGTAGTAGCAACCCTTACCAATAATGGCCGACAAGCCATAAACGCGCAAAAACTTAAGCCATTGGCCTATAATCCAGTATTAGAGGCTGCTGCGCTTAAAAAAGCCGATGATATGATTGCAAAGGGGTACTTTGCACATAATAGCCCTGACGGAAAACAGCCATGGGATTGGATTAGGGAAGAGGGTTACGAATATGTCTATGCGGGTGAAAACCTAGCTATAAACTTCGCAGATTCAATCGATGTATATCAGGCGTGGATGAATTCACCTGGTCATAGGGCAAATATCCTTAATCAACACTATACTGAAGTCGGGATCGGGGCACGAAAAACCTATGTAGATGGCCGTGAAAGTATCATAGTCGTCCAAATGTTTGGATCTCCTACAAAAGGGTATATCACAAAAAGAAATCAGGCTAACGATACGCTTTTAAGCCAAAAAAATCAGGTTTCCACTACCTCTAGTTCAACAATACTGACTCTCATTGTTGGCGCTACGACATCTACATCAACCGTAATTACAACAAATACTACAACCACTACTTCAACATCTATAAATCTTGCTGTTCTTGGTGCAAGTACTGATAGTGAAGAGTTTCAAACAGAAGATATCCATACAACAACAGCGTTTGTTGGTGGCATTGCTACAAATCCCAAATTAATTGGTCTGATACTTTACATTTTCTTCGTGATAATCATAAATATCGCCGTTATTGGCATCGGGCGAACCGAATATCACCATAATCATAAAAAGTCTATATTTATAGCCGTAGTATTGCTTTCGGTCCTTTCACTTATTTCTGTATATTTCTTCGCTATTTCTCCAGAAGTACTTCTTGTATAGTCTATGAATAAAAAGTGAGCAGCTAGATTTGACATTACTCATTTTTTTGTTAGTATAACGAGCACTAGCTCTCCGTGAGCTATTATTTTTCGCATAAAACATGGCACGATCACTCAAAAAAGGTCCACTCGTAATCGAAAGATTACTCAAAAAAATCGAAGGCAAAAAACCATCTGAAACTGGTGTTATTAAGACATGGTATAGAGCATGTCATATCTCTCCTGAGATGGTGGGCTTTATCTTTGGTGTCTACAACGGTAAAACGCATGTAGAAGTACTTGTTACAGAAGAGATGGTAGGTCACCGACTTGGTGAATTTTCACCTACTCGAAAGTTTAATAGACACGGAGGTAAGATGCAGAAAGAGCTCGACGCTGCTAAAAAGCAAGCTGAAATTACAGCTGCTAAATCAGCCAAAGCTGCAACTACTCCAACTAAAAAATAATTAATCTAGGATAAGACCATGAAAGCTACACTATCTAACTATCGACAATCTCCACGAAAAGTTGCACTCGTTGCAGGTCTTATCCGAGGAAAGAAAGTTTCAGACGCTATGAGCGCAGTTCGTTTTGCTGTAAAACGAGCTTCTAATCCTATTGAAAAACTTCTCAATAGCGCTATTGCAAACGCTAAGAACATGGGTGTAGAAAACCCTATGGATCTCTTCGTAACAGAGATTCGAGTCGATAAAGGAATTGTGCTCAAGCGATTTATGCCACGGGCACGAGGTTCATCTGCTCAAATTTTGAAGCGATCAAGTCATATTTACCTTACTCTTGGTGATAAGCCAGTAAAAGGTAAGCAGGCGGATGCGAGCAAAGTTGGAATAGCTGAAGCTCCTGTTAAGGCAGCTGGTAAAACAACTGCTAAAAAAGCTTCAAAGGAACCAAAAGCTGAATCAAAGGCTAAGGCACCGAAGACTAAGAAAGTTACTAAATAATCAATCAATATATGTCACATACAGTTCACCCATATGCACATAGAATCGGAATCATCAGAGGTTGGAAGTCTCGATGGTTTTCAACTCATGCTCGTTTTCGAAAGAATCTAAAGTGTGACGTGCTTTTGCGTGAATGGCTCGAAAAGAAGATGCGAGGACAATATATTGGTGATTTTGAAATTGAACGAGGTGAGAATAATCTTCGTATCATTATCAAGACTTCACGACCAGGTATGATTATCGGTCGAAATGGAGAAGGGGCTATCAAACTCAAAAACGATATCCTTAAATTCATGAAGAAAATTGACGCTGATACTAAGGTTGATCTCAAAGTTGAAATCGAGGAAATCAAATCTCCAGAATCAAGCGCATCTATTGTTGCTCAAATGATTGCTGAAGGTCTTGAAAAGCGTATGCCATTCCGACGAGTTATGAAGCAAATGGTTGAAAAGGTTATGGCGAGTCGAGAAGTACAAGGTGTACGTGTATATCTTGGCGGACGACTCGGTGGAGCCGAAATGGCCCGAATCGAAGAGCTCAAAAAAGGTCGAATCCCTCTTCAGACATTCCGATCAGATATCGATTTCAAACGATATGAAGCAAACTTGCCATATGGAAACATTGGTATTAAAGTTTGGATTTATAAAGGTGAGGTATTCAATAAATAATTAGCAATCTAACGTTACTCCCATGTTATTCCCTAAGAAAGTTAAACATCGAAAATGGCAGACAGGCCGAAAAAATGCTAAGAAGCTCGCAACACGAGTAGAGTCTCGAGCTGCAAAGATCTCTTTCGGATCTTTCGGTCTCAAAGCACAATCTGCTGCTCGTATGACTTCAAATCAAATTGAAGCTGCTCGAAAAGCATGTTCAAGAACTCTAGGTAAAACTGGGCGTATCTGGATTCGAGTATTTCCTGATAGACCTGTTACTCAAAAAGGTGCTGAAACACCGATGGGTAAAGGTAAAGGAGATCCAAAAGGATTCTGTTTTGAAGTATTGCCAGGCCGTATGATTTTCGAAGTAGACGGTGCTGCATCTGAAGCAGTAGCTCGAGAAGCACTCCGAAAGGCTGGCACAAAGCTTCCAATTACTACAAAAGTTCTCGCACGAACTGAATTTGAAGCCGAATAATTTACATCACTCACATGAAAGACCTCAATACAAAATCAAAAAAAGACCTCATCAAAATGCTCAATGACAAGCGAGATTCTCTCCAGTCATTTCGATTTGGTGGCGCTGGATCAAAGGTCAAAAATGTGAAAGAAGGTAAAAATATTCGAAAGGATATCGCCCGAATCATGACAGCATTACAGTCTGTATCGCAAACAAATTAAATTTAATACATTAAAAGTAATATTATGAACAAAACTTCTGAAGCACCAAAAATGGTACACACAACCAAAAAGCGAGTCCTCAAGGGACGAGTAGTATCTGACAAGATGCAAGATACTATCGTTGTTCTTGTAGAACGATTCGTAAAGCTTCCTAAGTACCAAAAGTACGTAGTGCGAACAAAGCGATATAAGGCACATGATGCTGGAAACACTAAGAAGATTGGTGATATCGTAAACATCGAAGAGTGTCGACCGATGTCAAAAGATAAGCGATTCATAGTTATCCGATAATACTAATACCATGGTACAAGATAGATCACTTTTACAAGTAGCAGATAATACAGGAGCAAAGATTGTTCGTGTATTCAAAGTGCTTGGAGCAGCAGGGAAGCGATATGCTGAAATTGGCGACACTGTTATTGTTTCTGTTCAGAAAGCTGAACCTCGAAAGACAGTTAAAAAGAAAGATGTACTTCGAGCGGTTATTGTTCGACAAAAGAAAGCTTTTCGTCGTAAAGATGGTTCATATGTTCGATTCGATGAAAATGCAGTGGTTATCCTTGATAAAAATAAGGATGAACCTATCGCAGGTCGTATTTTCGGTCCTATCCCACGAGAAATCGCAGAGCTCGGATATCAGAAGATTGCCTCTTTGGCACCTGAGATTGTTTAATCACCAATACGTAACATCACTACTATGCATATCAAAAAAGGAGATACAGTAAAGGTTCTAACAGGAAAAGATGCAGGTAAAACTGGTAAAGTTTTACGTTCTTTCCCTGCGGACAATAAAGTATTGGTTGAAAAAATCAATCTTAAAAAGCGACATCAGCGATCAAGAAAACAAGGGGGTAAAGGCCAGGTAGTCGAGATGGCACATCCAATTCACGCTTCAAACGTGGTAAAGTCAAAGTAATAGTCTAAGTATATATTTATGAAGCATACATCAATCAAAGAACTTGCAGCAAAATCTTATGACGCCCTTAAAGGTGAATTTGGATATGTAAATCTATTGCAAGCACCTAAGGTAGTGAAAGTCGTCCTTTCTTCTACAACTGGCTCAATTAAAGATCCTAAAAAGCGACAATTGATCGGTGATCGATTGGGTAAAATCTCTGGTCAGCACACAACTACAAAAGCAGCTAAAAAATCTATCGCATCTTTCAAAGTACGACAGGGAGATGCTGCTGGATGGCAGGTTACCCTTCGAGGTGAACGAATGTGGAGTTTCCTTGAGAAACTTGTAAACGTTGCTCTTCCTCGAACGAGAGACTTTCGTGGTATTGAAGCAAAATCAATCGACGAAATGGGTAATTATACACTTGGTATCAAAGAGCATACTGTATTTCCTGAAACATCTGACGAAGAAATCAAGGATGTCTTTGGATTTGCGGTAACTATTGTTACTACATCAAAGTCGAAGAAAGAAACATTATCATTACTTACTTATCTAGGATTTCCTTTTAAGAAAAAAGAAAATTAATACGCAAAATATTGACTTTGAGCACTAAAATTGTTAGCATGCTCAAAGCTCAATCAAGAGCTATTTTTTATAAAACAAATTCATGGCAAAGACATCAACCTACGCAAGATCACTCAAAAAACCAAAGTTCAAAAGCCGAGTCGTTCGACGATTCTTTATATGTGGTCGAAAAAGAGGGTATATTCGAGAATTAGATATGTGCCGTATTTGTTTTAGAGAATTATCAAACGAATGAAGAATTCCAGGTATCCGAA